>JAIPFU010000018.1 GCA_021736505.1 Spirochaetia bacterium
TTTTGCTGTTTTGTCATAGTGGTTCTGACACAGCTGCAGGTATTCAATAATACCGTCAGCTTTGGTTTTTGCTTTAGTAGTTCGTAAGTACATTGTAGCTATTAGTATACCAGATAAATATTCTTAAATCAATGTTTATTAGATATAATATGCAAAAATATTATTTCCATTGTATCTATGTATTTTGCAGTTTGTAGCTAGTGTTTTTACTAAAACTCGCGTTTAACGCTTTAAAATGCAGTTTTCTGCTTTTTGTAAGCTCATTTTGTAGGTCAAACTGTCGAACGCCAGTCAGAATTAAAGAGATGATTTAAAAAAATATTTTTATAAGTATAAATTTGTCTATTCAGCTGCTAAAATCCCTAAAAAATAAATATATTGTTATAGTAAAAATAATTAAGATCTATTGTAAGTGATTTTAGTTAAGGCTGAAAAACCTAAGGTTTTTTCAAAACTCATAACTATTATAGTATGAGTAGAAATATTGAAAGAAGTGAGGTTGTATATCCCCGATACAATCAAGATGGACAGAAGTTTAAAGAGCTTTTATACAAAGCATATTTTCTTAATAGGTTTGATTACCAGTCGTTAGAGCTGGATTATAAAAATTTACGTTTCTACTCATCTCAGGCAGGCATAGACAAAATCAGTTTGTGCCTGTCTCTTGATTTCTTGAATGAAGGAGCAGGTGCTAAATACAGCAATGGAGCATTTAGTACTAGGAGAAATGGCAGATATTTTTTTATTGATGTTCATGGAGAGTATATAAATCCTGAGGTAAATATTCTGAAACAGGTAGAAGAGATTGTTTATTTCTTGATGAGAAAGAATTGGTTCAAGATACCAATAGAGAAAATTGAATTTTCATGTCCTGATGGAGAATACTTGAACTGTGATTCCTATGATTTTGTAGTTGAGAATGAAACGGACTTTGTTCAGATCATTATGGATAATATCAAATTGTCCACTTTAGAGATTAAACATGATCTTAGTATACCAGTCTTTAAATATCTTGATGAAAAGGAATTTACTGTTGTAGGGGATACAACCTACTATTCCAAGGACTATACGTATTCTCAGAAGAGTAAGAAGAGAAAAAAGTCGTTTCTGTGTATCTATGATAAATCTCGTCAGGTACGTGAGGTTAAGAAGCAGACTATAGATGATGAAATAACACGTATTGAGTTTAGGCTATTTGGATATTATTTGAAGAAGGTTGGAGGAATAGCAATATTAGATGGTTTATTTCAAGATGTTTACAATAGTGTAAAGCCGGTCATAGTTAAGAAGTTGAAAAGATTAAAGATAAATTTTCAATGTCTTTATAGAGTTATAAATAATGGAGATTTAAAGAATATTTTGACTATGACAATTGCTTTTGATGGAGATAGAGAGAATGAGAAAAATGAATATGTACATAAATGTAATAATTCTGTTTTTAGTGTAGTTGATTTTATTGTAGTGTTTTGGGGTAGTCTTAATGTTTTTGAAAAAATATTTTACTTAATTAAGACCTCTATGTTTTCATCATTCCGAACTGAATGTTTACAGAGACCTCCCTGAAAAGTATCCCTTCAACCCGATTTTCACGAAGTATTGATATCTCTTTGAATTTGTATAGTAAAAAGAGGATAAAAATTCAGCTTCACACTCTTTAAAATATTTACATATACACAGTAATAGGTTATATTACTTAATATAATATATGTAATATTTAAATAAAAAGGGGTGCAAAAATGGATCACTTAGAACCAGTCCAGAATTCTGAATTTCTATACAACTTATTGCTTCAACCGAAGGATAGCTATTCAGAGGATGCAAAGTATTTTGTTGATTTTCTTTCTTCCCGGCAACTAAAAGTAAATCTGCATAATTTAAAGCTGTATGTAGAGTATCTGAACCAAATCATTGAAGGAAGACAGCTTTCTGCTAGTACGTACAATAAACGGCTACAAGGTGCAAAGAAACGATTACGGTATATATTTACTATTTCACCGGAAAGTTTTAGTGTGCTTAATCGTTACCGGTTTGAGGAAGCTTTAAAGACCTTCAAGCCAAAGAAAATAAATTCAACTGCAGTACCTTTTGAGAATCTTTTAACTAACGAGGAGGTTCAGTTGCTTGTATCAGAATCAGAAGATAAAACAGCATCGCTTGTGATCGAGTTCTTATATGCTACAGGATTGAGAATATCAGAAGCATTGGGAGTTCTGCTGAGTAATATTGTCCCAAGCAATGGGAAAGATGTTGTTACGGTCATGGGGAAGGGAAGTAAAGAACGGCGTGTATTTGCTTCACATGCACTGATTCGGAAGATCAGAGGATATTTCAATGGTACAACATTTTTATTTGAGCATAAAGGAAAGCGTTATAACCGAATTTCTATTTCAAATAGGATATCTCTTCAGGGGAAAATTATTTTAGGTAAGAAAATTTCTGCTCATACATTGCGACATTCATTTGCTACTACAACTCTAGAAAAGACCGGAAATTTAAAAGGTGTGTCAAAATACCTTGGGCATTCATCGGTAAGTACGACAGCAAATCTTTACATCCATAGTGAACTGCTCTGGGAAGACGTTTCAAAATAATACAAAAGGTGCCTCATTTTTGAGGCTTCATAAAGAAAATTTCTAAAGGATGCATTCAATACCGATACTGTCACCTTTATATCGAATGTATTTTTCAATCTTGGGTTTCAATAGGGATGCATTGCCCAGACCTGATAGTGCTACGTCTTCTACATCGAAATCATTACATAACAAGGTTTCCACATCTAGAAAGGTTGCTTTTGCATTTATCCCCGATATGTATTGTAGGTTTTCGACCGAAATCAAATAATCTGGATTATACATACAGTTACCAGGAGCAGAAAAGGATGAGAACAAATAGTAATCTTTGTATCGCTTCCATATCCGTAAATCAATGAGTTCGGGGTTTATTGTTTCGTGAAATTTATCAGAGAATGCTTTATAGATTGAATGTTCCTTTATATAAGAGGGAGCATATCCATTTTGTAAATATTCATTTGCTAAGGCTCTTTCAAGTGTTCTTAAATTCATAATTATTTTCCTTTGTTATTCTTGTTTTTTTATGTAGTATCGAATGCGATACTCCATTTCCATTGATCACCTGTCAAATTTTCTTTGCATAGAAAATATTGACTTACTTATTTTTTTGTATTTTAATTTATACCATAAACACCTCCTATAGACAGTTTTTTGATGCTTTTTTTTGCCATCATACTTGTCTTAACTGACTTTTTCCGAAGCATCGTCTTTTATATCCAGTGTGAATTTTTTATATTCAGCCCCAATAATTGGAAAGTTGCTGAAAACTGTTATCGTGCATTTTTCTCTAAGAGGTCGAGCCCGTCCGATAGCCTGTTTGAGTTCTGCTTCGATTTTTGTTAACTGTAAAATCTGTAACTCAGGATTCTTGACAAAAGAATTAAAGAAAAACCGCATACCTTTAAATTCAACGATTTGATAAACCATTTTTTCTTTTTCAGGGTTGCACTTGATTCCTAAAGCAGTAGCATCTAGGAAGTAGCACTGTGTGGTGAAATGGGGAGTACCAGCAATTATTAAATTACTTCCTTTATATTCATCAAGGCCGGTCAAACCACCAAAATGAGCTACAGAGTTTGAAAATATATTTTCATATTTCTTATAAGTTATAACCGGTGTTTCCCCAGCATATTCTGATACAGCTTTTATAAGCTGAGGTTGCTTATAAATTTGTATTCGTGATAATGGATGACTTAAGTCTTGTAGGATAGTACCACCCGGGACAGCACGTTGTACTGTAAAAATCTTACATTTATCACCAAACAGTTTTTCATAGTACAGCTTGTTTGGGGTTGCAGATAAAACAATAATTTTTTTAAAGTTCAAATTCCCAACATTCACATAATGGATAATATCGTGTTCATCGATATAAAACCTTTTACAGTCGAAGAAGTCGAAAATGTTTTGTGAATTTGTCTTGGTTCTTTCATTTGAAAAAATTCTTTTCTCTGCTCGTAACCGTTTTATATCCCAGGCTATTGAACTTTTCTTTTCCAATATACTATTTGGCAACACAGGTATACGTTTTTGAATTTTATTTTTTTTCAAATTTTCCAAATATTGAATATGTCTTTTTAAGTTTTCCTTTTCCGCTTCTTCAAGATGCAATAATGGATACTCTATTAAATCCTTAAGCTCTTGAAGAGAAATTCTGTTATGTTTTATCAATCCCCCCATTAAATCTTCATCGAATAAAACTTTTTCTTGTGAGAAATAATCAGGATTTTGAATAACACGGTCATGAGTAGCAAGAACAATCCCATCATGGTGCTTTACCTGATCTAACGTTTTGAAGTAACTGTCAACTTCAGGATAAAATTGTCTTTGTTTATAAAGAAAAGATTGTGCTGCTTCATAGGCACCTGTTGCATAGAATTGGTTGAGAATTTTTTTGTCTTTCTTATCCAATTCAGGAGGGTCGGGATATACTATTATTTCTTTACCAGCTTTTTTAAATCTCTCTGCTACTTGGTTTTTAAGATCATGCCGAGGTAGAGCGATTACTATCGACCCAAGATCTTTTGAATGTATGTATTTTTCTGTTTTCCCTAAACCAGTTTCTGCATCTATGAGAAAAACCCCATCTTCTTCTATTGTTAAACAGTATTCAATATGCTTATCTAATTGTCTTTCAGCTTCTTCTATGGAGCAATATTCAGGTTGATTTAAAATCTTCACTTCGCCATTTTCAAGCTGTGTTGTGGTGATGATATTCTTTGTATGATGATAGCAATGGTTAGCATATCTACAGTATTTTTCACATCTTTCCGGATAATATTTATTTTTAGCCATATGGTTGAGAGCATAATATTTAAAAAAATCTTCTCGATTTTTTCCTTCCTCTGTTCCATATTCAGGACGGGCATGTAATCCGGAAATAAAACAGGAACGTCCTCCTTTTATGCACATGAGATTAGATGCCAAACCAAATAATTCAGGATAGTACAACCATATTTCAGCTTTTTGAAATTCATAGAATAATTGACAGCTATTTGTAATTGATTCAATTTTTAGTTCAATTTTTTCTTTATAATCATGGTAGGGGAAAGTAGCTTTTTGTTTTTGTTCTCTATCATTTTCCCCCCTTTCTGAAATAGGACCTGCCATTTGTATATATACTTTTTTTAGGGGTTCCTTTTTATATAATATATAGGGGCCCCCGAAAAACGTAACTTCTTTTTCTGAATCATCAGTGCTTACATAGGTATACGCTGGAGTACCCTTGTTATACAGGATTCCGAGAGAATCACAGTACTTTTTTATAAATTTGTTTGCATTACTCTTTTTTTCCTTTTTAAAGAGATAGCAGGTTTGATCGATTAGTTGAATCAAATCAATTTTTGATTCATAGTTTTCGTAAAGTAGGTTTTTGCCACCATAGAACTTGCGAGATAAATCTTTACAACTTTTATCTGCTTCAGGGAATAAGAACAAGAATGCTTTGAGTATTAACTGGTGTACGTGTCTATCTGTAATGGATTCCCAGTGGTAGAAAACAAGTCGATATCTTGTTTCATCTACATCGCTGAATGTTGTATACGCAAATACTGGGAGTACCTGATATTTTTTACACCTTTCAATAGCATCTTGAAAGGAAAGACCGTGATCAATATCAATGAAAAAGAGTTGCTGAGCCTTCCAGTATTTATTTTGTGCTTTTTCTGATGAAAAAACAGCTGGGCATACTGTATACCCTTTTGGTTGCACCAGACATTCAGCCAATTCGTGAATTGTCAGTGTTCTTTGCTTGGAACCAAAATTAGCCATAATTTTCTGAACATTTGTTTTATTAGGCTTCTGGTTACATTGAGTTTCATCAAGACAAACAGTTACTTGATTTTTCATATATACCTCCTAAATTAATTTATAATTAGAAAGTATCTGAAATTGTTTAATAAAATGATTCAGGAAACCTTAATAAAAAAATTTGAATTGTGTGGATGAGAATTTTGAACTGCTATTAAAAATATTATGAATGTTTATTTAATTCAGACAAAAAAAATGCTGGTATAGGATCATTTTTTATTTCTTCTTTTGGGGAATATATGATCCGATTAAAGATTAAATTTCCGCATAGATCATACATGATAGTAAATGCAGGGGTGAGGGGAACTTTTGCTTCATTAGGTATGTTCCAGCCTTCAACATCTGAAATCCTTAACATTTCTTGCGGTAAATTTAAGTAAAGATAATCACCAGATCTATATATTGTTTCTATTTTTCTCGATAAAATATTAATATTGTATACATCAAGATTAAATAAATTTGCATCTGAGTAATCATTACTGGTTTCAAATATTTCGGGATTTAATGTGTTGATAATTTGATTTTTATTATCTTTTCGTTTAGGAAATAAAAATAGAGTGGCATAGGAATCTTCTTGCAGTCCTAGGTAGTATTTTGTATTTTCATCGATTTGAAATGCTTCTGCCAACTTTTTCGGAATTCTGAGTCTGTATAATTCATCTTTTTTACTAACTTCAGTAGGTACAATTACCTCTATATCTGGGAGAAACTCTTTTAATTCTTTAAAATTTTTAGTCTTTGGGCCTGGTGATTTTTCATTGAAAAATGATACTCCTCCCATAGAAATATTATTCATTTTTGCTTTATATAAACCAGGAGAGAGATTAGGTTTTAATGTATTCTCAAATGTATGATTTGCTTTGATTGCACTTATCAAAGGAAAAAACATTGAAAGATTTGAAGTTGAAGGGGGGGAAGTTAATAAATCAGCATATTTTTTCTTATAGCGATAACGTAAAACAGAGTTCTTATTCAGGGAATCAGGAACATCTTTTCCTATTGTTTTAAATATATGAGATGTTGTTATGGGAAAATAAAAGTTTTTGAAAGAGTTTTTCTCTTTAACAGGCATTTCTTTTGTTAGCTTATCAAATAAAGTTGGAGACAACTTTGAAAAATAGTAAATATATTCCTCAATCATTTTAGAATAATATGTTTCTGTCTGTTTCATAATAAAAAGAATAACATATAAACACTAAAAAAAATATTAACCTGAATTCCATTTATATTTTTTCCATTAAATAAAATTGAAAATTAAAATATTAATGCTTGCTCAAAATATTATGTAAAAAAGTGAATAAATTGATCTATTAAAAATAAAATGTACTTATATATTGTAATAGATGATAAAATAAAAAAGAAGTAGGAGAAATCTCTTATGAACAACCCGTGGATTGATTTACCTGCACAGACTCCTTATGTGTTAGAAATTGATTCTCATATTATAAGAGAAATGGATATTAGGTATAATGAAAAAAAGTTTGAAGTTGCCCTTGATTTGATACCAGAACCATAAATTGGTAACGTTAAAGCACCGATATTATTACTTTCGAAAATCCTGGAGTAGATAGAAATGATATTAAGATGAAAAAAAATTAAAAAAATTTTCATCAAAAGACTGGGGATTGATCAATTCTAATTATTTTAAAAATTCCAAGAAAGTAGAATAAAAGCCTATGGTTTTAATTTTAATTGAAAAGTAAATTCTTTCCGTTTCAATTTTCTAAGAATTAGGTTTTGAAGATTCTATAAAGTGTTCTTTTATAATATTTTCAATATCTTTATCAATAGCTAATTTCAGTTTGTGCTTAATACTCAATAGTTCCTGATATTTATCAAAGTTTTTCCATTCTTCATCATCAAAAAATAATTGATATGGTTTTAGACCAACAGCATAAGATATTTTTTGAAGAGTATTAGCTGATGGGAATTTTCTAGCAATTTCTATTTCTCCTATATAATTAGTGGAAACTTCACTTAGTTCTGCAAGTTTCTGCTGGGATAAACCTAAATCATTTCTTACTTTCTTGATGTTCTTTCCAAGAATCAATTGAATAGTTGGAATTTCTTTTTTTGCCATATTAGATTATGGCTTTGAGATGGGGTTATTGACAACACACTTAAAGACATAATATACTATGGCTAATAGAATGTTTTTACCCGGTAATAAAATTACATTTATAAAATGTGTAATGAATCCCGAAGGGATAAAAAAAACTTGGAGGTTTTTAAATGAAAAAGGTTACTGTGTTAGTGGGACTTCTTTTTGTTTGTATGGGTAGTGTTATGGGTGAAATTATTGTTACAACACCAAAAGAAGAAAGGGTATTGCTAAATAATGATGGAACTTATGAATTTCTTGATGATGAAAAATATTTAGAAGTTACACTTATTGACGTTTTTGAGCAAGGGGGGGACTGCTATATTCAATACGATGTAAAAAATATGGGGTATGGAACATTACACAATTACTCATTTTCAATTAGTATGTATGATGAAAATGATAGAGTTATTGAGAATGAAACTTTAGATACTTTCAATGTTATAAACTTAGAATTAGGAATGACATACCAGGATCGGGAGTATATTTCTATTCCAAGAGTTAATCCTAAGGACATTAAGAAAATTGTGATTACACGTGTAAGAGAAGATAATTTTGTCATGAGAATGGTTCCAGAAAATGTTGAGTATTTTAACCTGATTAGAACAAAATCTAATTTAGATGGTGTTTCTCTAGAAAAACCATAAATTCACCAAAAAACCCCAAATGGAATGTTTTAAAATACTGATGTTTAAATATATGTATAAGTCAGAAAATGGTTTTGTGACTCAGCTAAAATAGTATTTTTCATATTTTATTCAGGGGTTAAACAAGTTACGCATAGTAGTACAGATACAAAGGGAATATGGTGTATGTAATCAAGTTTCACAAACCATTTGGATTGGAGTGTAGAGAATGAAAAAAATTATTGGAATTATTTGGATATCGATTTTTTTATTTACAGGTTGTACTACTATAGAATCTATGCTTTTTTCTTCACTAGAAGATAAAAAGAATGAAATTGCACAAATAGAAAATGATATACAAATTCTTTCAGATTATAATAAAATAGTAAGTACTTACAAAAAGGCAAATCTTATAAGTTTTTTGTATAATGTGGAAAACCCAAATACTAAATCTATTGCAAACAAAAGACTCAAGGAAATAGCACTGCAAGAAGGGAACCCTTGGTATTTGGATATTAACAAGAAAAAAGTCAGTATTTTTCCACAAGTCGAGGAATTAAAAATCCAAGAAGCTGTAAATGCTTTAGATTTGCAGATTTTATTAGATTGGTATGAAGCAAATGCAGATAAAAGTCCTTATGATCAGAGATATTCTATTGCTGGAAGCAAAGAAGAACAAAAAGTCTTTACAACTGCAAAACAAATAGAAGAAAATCTGATAGATGAGGCTGTTAAAGCAAGAGATGAGTCAATAATAACATCATATTTTTCAACAAATCCTTATAAGAAATTAACACAGAATCAAGCAGAATCTTTTAGAAAAAACGGATGGGAACAAGCAGAGGCAGATTGCTTAGAATCATACCACCAAGGAATTTTATTAGCAGAAGAAAAGGTTGTGTATGAACAAGCAATAGAACAACAGAACCCAAGTATATACACTAGTAAATATCCTAATGGTAGCTTTGATACTTCAAATATTCCAGATGATGTAGTTGGCAGAGCATTTGAAACAGCTCTGGAATCTGTAGAAAATGCAAAAGAGTTTTTAGAAAATTTTGAAAATAGCAAATACCATGAAGAAATAAGAAAATTCATACTTAGAGAAGAATGGTTTAAATCTGATACATATAAGAATGCTTTAGAGAATATTCCAGAAGAAATGCTGGAAGCAGAAGTTATGATCCGTGAAGGGATTGTAGATGTTGAAGCAAGCTTTAGAGAGTTTTTTATTGATAGAGCACCAATTACTGATTGTGAATTTGATATTAAAGATAAGAATATTACGGTTAAGATTGAAGGTACAGAATCTCAAAAATTTACTATCATTATGAATATGCTATATAGAGCTGCTTACGGAGGGATGATGTATGTTGATACAATTGAGGTTCGTCAATCTTGGCTTAAAAGAGAACAATATCGAACTTTTAATGAAAAGTATTCAGCAATTTGTGCAATTAATTTAATGTTCCTTTAGTGTAATTACTCAATGAATTTCATCCTAAAAAAGCACTAACAAAGATAATAGACTAATCTCTTTAATTTTTATAGAAAAAATGTTCAGGGACCTCTCATATTGTAATTTTTAATTGATTATAAAAAAATATCTTGCTAAATACCAAGTTTTTCAGAAACAAAACTCAATTGATTTTTCACATCTAGAAGTAAAAGACTGGTTCCTTTTGGCAGTGGTTCTTCTTACATATGATCAAGCAAATCACTTAATGCTGATACTCGAGAAATGGTTGATTCCAATTCATCAACAATCTCATTCAATATTTCGTTGTGTGTATTCATTTTCATTCAATTATCCTCTCAACTACAAGTATTGGTAGCAATCTACGGACATAGTTACTGATCTTTAAGAAAAATTCCATACCACTCTATTATAAGAACACAGCAATATAATTTCATTAACACATAAATGGTTTCCCTTAAGGGAAAAACTATGGTACCATATATTATAGTATGAAATATTCTTTGTTAGTTTTTATTTTTTTACATTTATTTTTATTGATAAATCAGAGGGTAATAGGGATATAACTACTTTAGTAATTATCAACTTAACAAAGTAATCTAAAATTTATATATAGCAATGAATTAACGTGATATTAAAATAATTCAATGAGGTAAAGCAATGGTCAAAAAAAAGGATATTAAACTGATTGGAATGTCTTTAGATAAGTTTAAAAAATTGCTTAAGTCTGATACCAAAGAAAGAAAAATAATTGTCAGAAAGGCTCATTTGATTCCTACGGACAAGAAACTTGACGAATTGAGTCTTGCATCAGTTTTCCTAGCTTCTCTAACCATGGTAAAGGAATTCAAGGATCAATTCTGTCGAGAGATTAACCTTTCTAGGGTTGGTTCCCTGATAGCATATACTGAAGTTTCTTTTCCACAGCTTGAAATCTATAATGATGATAACGTTAAAAAAGGTCCACTACGAGTTGATGGTTTACTTCTACAGATTGTTGGTGGAAAAATCAAGGACGGTGCTTTGTTTGAAATGAAAATGGGTTCCCAAGAGATCCAAAGCAAACAGATAAATGCTTATTTGGAAATAGCGAAAAGATTGGAAATTCCAAGATTGATTTCGATTTCAAACCAGTTTGTTCCTACTCCTACAGACTATCCCATAGAAGTACAGCGAAATAATTTTGTATCCTTATATCACTTCTCCTGGAGATATGTTGTTGCATTAGGTAGCATTCTTTTAACTGATAACGACCTTAATATCAGTGATCCTGATCAGGTTCTCATCATGAATGAAGTTATGACGTTCTTGCAACATCCTAATGCTGCTGTGAATACATTCGATAAAATGAGCAAGGCGTGGGTAGATGTGGTTAATGGATTACGAGCAAGGAAAGTATTTACAAAAGATAATCCACTTATTTCTATGGCAGTACAGGATTGGATTCAAGAAGAACAGGATCTTGCATTAAAGATGAGTGACCAACTAGGAATCATGGTAGATTGCAACAAGAAACAGTACAAGACTATGCAGGATCGTATCGAAGGTGAGAAAAAAAATATTATTGAGAATGGAATTCTTGAGTCCCAATTTAGAATAAAAGGAGCAGTTTCCACATTGTACGTGCAATCTTTATTAAAAGAACGAATGATAGTTTGTTATGTAGATATAAAAGCCCCTTTAGATAGAAAAAGCGCATCGGCAAGATTAAATTGGTTAAAACGTCAGATTGATAAGTGTAAATCAAACAATGATAAATTGTTTTCAACCATAGAATCAAATCTTTGGATTAAAGTTATTGTTAAAGGAAGGAAAGTAAACTACAAGGAATTGTTGGTTGATTACGACTTACTCATTGAAGAAGCAGATAAAAATAAATGTGATGTAAGAAAAATAAAAATCAGTTATGAAAATGAACTTGCTGGTAGATTTACCCAAAACAAAAAGTTTATTGAAGAATACGAGAAAATGATAATTATGTTTTACAGTGTCTTAGTACAAAATTTAAAGAATTGGGAAGGAGCTCCTCCAAAAATGAATGCTCGAGAAATCGTTGAAGAAGAGTATGAGCCCCTCCAAGACGATAGTAGTCTTAAAGATATGGGAGAAGATTAATTTCAACGGTATAACTTACTGCATATTATTGATTAAAAAATTGACAATCTATCTTTATTAGATCATTAGAAATTTTGGATTTTTTTATCGTTCTTATTAATATAATGACTGCTGAAAAAAGTTATATTTTATAGAATTAATGACAGACCGTAGGGTAAAAATTGTATGAATGACGCAGTGATTCCTGCAAAACCTGTTCACTAGCAGGTAAATTCCTGTTAGATTTATGATTTTGAAAGTGTTTTTTCTATATGATCAATGATATCCTTATTTCCCATATTTATCCAAGCACCGTTAAATGCTGTAATCGGAACATCTTTAATAACCCATTCTGGAACTGATAAAATCAGTTTACCTCGGAAATGAGTTTTTTTATCATTTATATCAATGAGGAATTGGAATATGTCAGGATTTAAGAAAAAATCTTGAGTACGTTCCGTGAGAAAATAAACCCCTTCAGGGAACTGTTCCATATTTTCTTTCAGTATTTCTAATAGTACTTCTGGTTCATAAACACATTTTTCAGTATTCATAACTGGTTTGATATTTCTTTTTTTTAGTATTTTTTTTATTTCTGTTTTTTTACCTATACCACTGTTTCCAGTTAGTATGAAAATATGTTCATTAGAATTATCAAGAAACAGTTCTACCATTTCTGCAGAATATGTTACAGCATCAACTCCAGTAAGTACCTGCATTTTATTCATTCTTTAATCCTTTTCTAATTTAATGCTAAATCTCTATCAAATAGATTTTCCACTAGTCATCGAAAACCATCACCAGCAGCATCAAAGTTGAAATCTTTAAACATGGCAATGAATTGCTGGTATTTTGTTAAACCCATAATAATCTTTGCAGATTAAAATTTATTGTATATATTATAACATGATTTACGTAAAAATACTCTATTAGATATATAGCATTACCTGAATTCAGGTCATTTTATTTTGAAGAGAAGAAAAATCAAGTAGAATCAGGGAGAAATCAATTAGAGGACGAATCGTCCTTTTTGAGACATTTAAGACTGGATAAGATTGACAATTCCCCAACCATCGGTGCTATTCCATATTCAAACTAATATTGCTATCATTCTGTGTCTCACTATCTATATTTCTCAGTTTCAGTGTGGTAATATTTCTCTAAATTGCTAAACTTTTTTCCCCGCTAGGAGTATATAGTACTATGAGTGTTTTACAGAGATATGAAGCCCTAAAGACCAAGGTCACCAACAGAGAATCTGAGTTCCAAACTCTTATCACCTTTATGGAAAAAAAGACCGCTTGGCTTACCTCCCCAGCTAGTTCTCGCTTCCATCTTAATAAGGAAGGTGGTCTTCTAGAACATTCTGTCAATGTTGCTGAGACCATGCTCAAAATTAAAGTTTCCATAGCCCCAGAGATAACAGATGAAAGCTGTGTCATTGTCTCTCTACTTCATGACTTGGGCAAAGTGGGGATGCCTCAAAATCCTTATTACCTAGTTAATGAGCCATCTGAGAAACAACAAAGAGCTGGTTATAAACCTAATTATCCTTATAGAGCTAATAAAGATCTTGTGTATTTGAGTGTGCCTGTAAGAAGTCTATATCTTGCCCTACAATTTATTCATCTTACAGAAGAAGAGGTTCAAGCTATTGTTTATCATGATGGACAGTATGTAGATGATAATAAGTCTGTTGCTACTAAAGAAGAACCACTTACTCTGCTTTTACAGTATGCAGACTCTTGGAGTGGTTTTGAAATAGAAAAAGAGACTTAAGAGGATTAAGAACTATGGGAACATTAATAACTGCAGTTTGTGAGAAATGTGGGTACAGGAAAGATCTTATGACTCTATTCAGTGGGATGATAGGAGTCTCTGAGCATTGTTTTATTCCCTATTACTGTAAATCCTGTAGCACCTTGTTTGAAGGGGATATGCTAGAAGATACTATCTATTGTCCTGAGTGTAATAGTAAAGATGTTGTTTCTTATGAAGATGAAAGTTTAGGATTTTCTGAGGATAAAACCTCATTTAGCTGGCATGTATTTCAGATTGGCAGAGAGGTGAAATTAAATGAGAAAGGGAATCTCTGTCCTCAGTGTAGGGAATTCACATTGAAGTTTGAGAGTGTTGGAGATTGGGATTGAAATAACTTAAGGGGTATAGAAAATGGGTAATATTGGAAATGGTTATGGAAGCAAATGGCACTTATTAAATTTTTTGAAATCTGATAATAGAAGAGAATTACTCAATGCCATAATCAAGAATCAGACAGG
Source organism: Spirochaetia bacterium (assembly GCA_021736505.1). The sequence goes on from JAIPFU010000018.1 coordinate 14,454, forward strand.
TTTAAAGGGAGAATTTCAATGGAAATTTCCTGATCCAGAAACACTTTCAACTGAATACAGAGGAGTTGATTTTCTCATAGATGATTTCAAAAAAGAGGAATTTGATGAAATTAAGAGGAAATGGGACAAGTTTTGGGTTAAAGGTAGAAATCCTCAAAACTGGGATGGTGTTATAAAGATAGGTGAGGGGGAAAAGTATATTCTGGTGGAAGCCAAAGCCCATTTAGGAGAAATAAAAAGTAGCTGTACAGCTGAAGAACAAGGAAAAGGAGGAAAGAAGCAAATACAAGAAGCCTTAAGCAAAACAAAGAAGCATTTTGGTGTGAAAACTGAAAATGATTGGCAGATGGACTACTATCAACTTGCTAACAGATTAGCATTTATTTACTTCCTTAAAGATGAGTTTGATATTGAAGCAGATCTGCTGTATTTCTACTTCTTGAATGGTTATGAAACCACTGAGGATAATAGGAATTATAAGAGTGTTCCTCTTGCTAACAAATGGGATAAAGCAATCCATAAGGAATATGAATATTTAGGTTTATATGGGACAAGGGCTCTAGAAAGGATTCATAAGGTTTTTATTAATGTCTTAGAGCAGAGGATGAAATGACCTATAATCAATAAGTGAACCTAAAATGGTAGAGATGTAATAGAATGCAGAAAAGATTACTGAAAGAACCTGAAATTGGCTTTTAGAGGGAATTCAGAGGGGGGCAAATAAGCTTTTTAAACGGTCGAAGACAGAAAACCATAGCCATGGCTGTGGATGAATGAGACTTTCGCCGGTATACTAAAGAGTGAACTTACCTAGTTTTTATTCACTCAAATAAATGGATGGAAGTATACAAATCTGCAAAAAGTGTCTATCTGTTGGAATATTATGTAGTAAGGGTATGTAAATAACGGTGATAGATCCTGAATCCTGAATCGTGCGGGTATCTACATATACAGAGGTTGCTACCAAAACTGCTGAAAGAGGTACCGGGAGTAGAAATAGAAACGATTGGCTTTAATCATGACCAGATGCACATGATTATGGTAATTCCTCCAAGGTACAGTATCAGTGAGGTAATGGGGAAGCTAAAAAGCCAATCGGCATCAGTATTGAGAAAGAAGTTTCCTTGGTTTAAGAACATGTACTGGAAAGAGAGTATTGTCAGGTCAGCTGAATATTGCATCAGCAGTGTAAGGGTAGATGAAGGAACAATACCCAGGTATGTAGAATGTCATGGGAAGAAGGATTCAGGTCAACTCCAAATGGAGTTGTGAAAGAAACGATGTTCGTGAGCAAAGCGAAAAAAGTACCCCCGATCTACCCAGGGGGATCTATTATTACTCTAAGGATGCCTATGGAAAATAAATTTGACCCCATTAAAGAAAAACTGAACGATACTTTTTTAACTATTATTATTATTGTCTTTTTTCAGATCCAATATTACATAACGAAAGATGTTAGTCCTGATACAAGAACCAATATTATTTATACAATACTCTTTTTTGAAAATATTAATTACATACAGATAGCTAATTGGATAAATGTATATATAGGACTTTGTATAGCTTTAGTAACTGGTCTGATCTTTTTTGTGATTAATTTTGATAGAGAAGAGATCAATATTGCTAAAGGGTATCTTATCGAAAATACAAACATCATCGAGATAATAATATATTTAATATCGATGATGATAATAAGACTACTCGATTTAGTTCTGTTAGAGTTTCAGATATTTTTTTCCAGTTTCATCATTCTTATCATACCGGTTATTATAATCGTATATATACTAAAAGCATACATAGTCATGGTATCAATTGTTGTATCTAGTGAGAATCGTATAAAACTGAGAAATAAATATGTGCGAAATAAGTTCTTAAATAGTTTAGATCCCTCAGAAAATGATCCTTTTAGATTTTGCTATTATGATAAGTTTCTAGAATGTATAGAATCAGATCGCTTTGGCGAATTTCAAGAATATACTGATGATCCATTTTGGAGTTACCCGTATATCTACTTCTCTTATTATGAAGATGCTGTAGAAAAGAACGTGAATAGTGAAACATCTGAAAATCAAAGACAATTCAGATGGCATTATCAGATAATCAGAGACATCTTTCTTAAATCATTGGACAAGCATCAAGAATTGATTCCAGTAACAATTTTGGAAAAGGTCATAGATATCTCTTTGAGAATAATATCAATTAGAAAAGCTATTATTTTTGATCTCTATCTAAATTTGATGTATGTCCCGCTAAAAAGGAAACTGAATTTACAACAGCTGAAAGATGATCCATTTTATAGTTATTATTTGTTAAGAATTAAGGAATTTATTTACTTTAAAATTGCCAAACTAATTACACCAGAAATAGTAAATGAAGAAACACAGACTTCCTTTTTTGAGAAGATATTTTTATCTGTCTTCGTAGATTATAGAGACATTTTACTTTATCAATATAATGAGAAGAACATTGATGTTTTCATAGAGATACATACCAATTTCTATGAGATCCTGATAATGGAAACAGGATTATATTCTCAGTATATTGAAAAAATTCTATATAAATATGATTTCATTACATTAGACCCAAAATCATTCTTCTTCTGCTCTCAGTATTTTAAACAACTATTGTTGTCATTTTCATTAGGAGCCTGGATTTTACGATCTATTGAGAAAAAAGGAGCAGAGATCGATCAAACACCTTTTCTTCAAAATTTAGTTGATAGATTTAAAAAACAACCTCTTGATAGATTAACTTATATATTCAAAGAGTCTTTAGATAAAAGTGAAAACTTATTTAACTGGAATTTGCTTCAACTCAGAGAAACAAGAGATCTAGAATCTACTTGTATGGAATTAAATCGTTATATTGTCGAGTTCTTCGCTATAGTGATCTGTAATGCTGAAAAAATTGGTAAACAAAGAATTTCAGAAGTGTTTACCCAAGATAAAAATTTCTGTTTACAAATCTCAAGTAACCTTCAAAAAATAAAAGAATATATCAATAGTTCTAAAGTTAGATTTAGTAGAATTGAAGAGAATAAATTAACAAATAATGTTGAAACTCTCACAAAGTATTTCAATGATATCAATACCAGCTATAAACAAAGAGCGTATGAAAAACTAAAAGAAGCTGAGATTGATAAAAATTTTTTTTTGCAACTACAAGAGAGAATAACCGAAAAATTACGGAATGTTCAAACTGAAGTTGTGGATTTTTATGTAAGCAATCTTGAGAACACCCGGATAGCAGAAAAGGGTGAAACAGTTAAAGAACATTTCCGAGTAGATGATTATAAAGAATCTCTTATTGATCCAATAAACGATAAATTGGAAAATGATGCTATTAAAATCAGTAGATCTATCAAGCTTTATTTTCTTAATATGATTCTAGAATCTATCCTAAAGACTTCAGCCTTAACAATAAAGCACGAAGACCTATCAACCCAAATAAGTAAGGATAAAGAATTTGTGCTTTTGTGTTCCGAATCGTTTAGAAAGAAAATTTATGATAAAGATATTGGTTATAAAGTAAATTATAGATCTCAAAATAGTGAGAAATATACAGAATTTTCTAAAGCACTGAAGTACATAGGTTATTTTGATATCGAAAAGAATACTATCCCTATTTGGGGAAGCTCTGAGGTTCTAGATAAGAATCATTATGATTATCTCCTTTTTGAAAAGAGAAAATTCATTGATTATTGCAGTTCTTGGATTTTAAAAAAGAGTATAGGCATTACGAATATTCATGATGAATGTGATCCAGAGAAGTATTCAGTTTTAACTGTATATGATGTTTGTTTTTCATATATAAATCCAGAATCTGCGAAAATCGAATATCTGAGATTTGAAGAGCCTCCTGCCTAAAAATAGTTTTATTGGGTAGATTAGTTTTTGTTTCAAATATATTAATATAAGAGACTTACCCTATTCCATACGCAGTTGTTGAGCATAGAATTCCCTTATCTGAGCTGAAGAACCACTCCTCGATCTCCTTTTTGACCTCTTTTGACAGGCCTGCGTGATAATAGCGGATGTCCGGATCCTGGTGTCGATGAGAGAGCAGCCGGGCGAGGCGTTCGGTCTCATTGCGGGTGCTGCAGAAGATAATGAGAGGCCGCTGGACAGGAGAGTCCGGAGCGGTCAGAACAGTCAGATCGTGGTCTTTTGCGATGGATGGGAGCACGCGGTATCGAATGTTCGGGCGGTCCGGGTTGGCCTTGATAATGTTCAGCTCTTCCGGGCGGATTTCGGGAAAGATGATTTCGGTGACGCGCTGGATGATTTTTGGTGATGCCGTA
>JAIPFU010000019.1 GCA_021736505.1 Spirochaetia bacterium
TTCCTATACTTTCAGCTAACATCTTCTGAATTTTCTTTGCCATGGACGGAGGTGTTTCCTGCATGGAGAAATGTTTGAGTTCATCTCCTACTGAGTTCATAATATCTTTTATTTGGGTTTGAGAGAGACCCGCCATCTCACCAGCTTGAAGCACCTGCTGAAAAAAACATGGTATACACGATAGATAAGTTTTCATACTCAGTTATATAACATGTTTATAAAAAAAAGTCAGTACGGATGTGATTTTTATTTGATAATTAATCTCATTTAAGCAGGCGTAAAGATATTTGCGGGATCAGTTTTGTTTGACCCGCAAAGTCGAAAATTATCGGCAGTTCAAAGGCGACATCCCACTTCATATGATCCATTTCAAAAGTATATCCGCCGCGAGGAGTAATCCCGACTGTAAAATTTGTATCAAATGTTGACTCGGAAGATGCAGTAACTTTTGTTATCATAGCTCCCAGCAATTCGGCTCCGGCAAACCATGCCTCTGAGTCTTCAGTTATATAATATTTTGCACCGGCGCTTACTGGCATATAGATAATAGTTTTTGAATTTCCAAAAATAGAAAAAAAGGTGGTCAGAGAAAATTGGGCATTACCGGTAAAAGTGATACGCCGGGTAAAATCATATTCAGCAGCTAAGCCCCCGCTTAACAGCTTGATGTCTTCCAGTGAAAATGGATTCACAGGGAGACTGAATGACCAGCCGCGCCTGAGATTCTGCAGAGAATCTTCCTTTTCCTCTTCCTGAACGGCTGCTGCCGTTTCTGTCTCTGCTGGAGCAGACTCCTTCTCTGGGACCAGCATCTCTTCCTCATCATCCTGGGGTTCTGCCTCTTCATTGATGATTTTCTCTTCTGAACTCGAAACAGACTCACTGGTATCAGTTTCGGTATTTTCAGTGTTTGTCTCTTCAGCAGATAGAGCCCCTCCACAGACAAAAAGTATAATCATCAGAAATAGTGCAAGCTTCTGCTGTGCCTTTATTAAATGTTTTTCTCTATTCAGCATATCTTCCCCCCTTATGCAGTACCTACAATTTTTTCAACTAGAGATTGCGCAGCCTCAATGTCAATAAGTTCAGCCGAAACAGCCCCAATGAGAGCAGCGCCCATCGCTGCTCCATCATCAATATCCGCAATTATCGTCTGCAGCCCAAATTGCTTCTCCAGGGCTTCTGAAAAGAGTTCATTTTTCCGCACAGAACTACCCGCTGCAATAATCTGCTGCACCGGCGTAAATAAACTACCGAGATCATAGGTATAATCATGCAGTTCACGAATAATGCCATCCACTGTTCCCTGCACAAGATTTCCTAGCTTGAAATTATTGAAGGAGATGTTTTCTATAGCCCCTCTCACGTCAGGTTCCCTTCGCGTTCCGTTAAATTTGGTGGTAACTTTTAGCGGCGCGGCTCCCTTCAGATCGAGCTCATGGGCTGAATCCTTCATCAAATCAAAAACCTTCTCATCCTCAACTTCCAAGCCAGCTGCCTGCTCATATATGGATTTGATAAAATCCTTCAGCACCTCATATGACTTTCCGGCACTCAGGGAAGCACCGACATGCAGATATCCCTGTCCGAAGTAAGGCCGCAGCTCCATGGACTCAGGACATTCGGCGGAAGTACTGAAAAGAGATATCTGTCCGCTGGTTCCAATACTGATAAGACAGCTGGTTTCCGGTTTGGATACCAGACCGAAAAACCCGGCTTGATTATCTCCAACTGGATAAGCAATCGGAACCGGCCTGAGGCCTTCTCCCCTATTCACTTTCATTTTTCCGGCATGTTCAAAGGGCCGGGCAGTTTTAAGAAATTTAATGCCCCTCTCCCTGAAAACTTCCTCCAGCACTTTCTGGTCATTCTGCAGTCCTATGGTATCATAAGCGCCGAAGAGCGATATACAGCTGGAGTCAGCTTTATCCAGAGTTTTTCCGATAAGTCGGCCGGTGATGTATTCAAGTATTCCAGTCATACCAACGGCCTCAGCAGGGACTTCATCGATCAATGAGTTTGTGTAATGGGTAAGCAGTCCGTAACCCGGCGGCATAGTAGTCCCCGTTATGCGTTTCAATCGATCCTGAGGACTCTCCCCGTCTATCACTTCAGCTGCCCGTCTGTCCAGCCACGTATAGAGCGGGGATATGGCTGATCCGTTCCTGTCATAATAGAGGATGCCATGAACCTGTCCGGTCACAGCAGCACAGTGGTAGGGCGTTTTTATCTTTGAGAGCAGAAGACGCACTGACTCTTCAATGGCATGGGGATCCTGAATATAGGCGTATTCATCATCTGAAGCTATTCTCTTGTTAGGTTTTGAATAGCTTTCCTGAATTACCCCCGTATCAAGATCCAGCGCAGTTACCGAGACGTTGGTTGTACCAATATCAATACCTAAAGAAATCATCTATATGTTTCCGCTCCTCTTTACTGAAAAATCACAGAATATGCTGATGATACTCGTTTGTTACCACAGCTTAAGACCAATTTGTATCAGCTTTTATGCTACATCAGCTTATATGAATACCCTACCAGCTGCAGTAACCGCCGTCAATAAGCATATCGGCTCCTGTCATGTAATCAGATACAGGTGCAGCGAGATAGACGGCAGCTCCCTGGAGATCATCGGTTTCCGCCATTCTATTCAAAGGAATTTTTTCCAGCCATTTCGGCAGTATAGTCTTGCCTTCAGGGGTTTCCAGCAGTTTTTCAACCAGCATTGTCTTTGTATACCCCGGGCTGATACTGTTAACACGAATTCCCAGGGGTGCCCATTCAGCGGCTAGACTTCTCGTCAGGTGAAGTACTCCAGCTTTCGAAGCATTATATGTACATTGATTCTGAGGAGTATTTGAGATGTGGGCAGACATGGAAGCTGTATTTATTATCTTTCCGTAGCCTGCTTTTTTCATAACTCTTGCTTCCTGCTGAGCGCAGAGAAACACCGCATCAAGGTTAAGATGCATTATTTTCTGCCATTCAGCAAAATCCATATCTAAAGCATCATGCCATTTCCCCATACCGGCATTATTAAAAGCTATGGTCAAAGATCCCCACTTTTCAACAATTTTCCTGACCATCTCTTCAACGGCCTCAGGAACCGTCACATCTGTTTTAATTGGAAATGAATCAACCCCTCTTTCCTTAAGTTCCTCAGCAACTGCTCCTGCAGCTTCTTCATTGAGATCCACCACTGCAACATTCGCTCCAGCTTCTCCCAAAGCAAGACAGAAACTTCTGCCGATTCCCTGAGCACCTCCAGTCACCAGAGCTGTTTTCCCCTGCAGACTAAATCTATCAAGTATCGTTTTTCCCTGTTTCATAATATTACTCCTCATTAAAAACTTTCAGCAATTTTTTCGGGTATATGTCCTTTAGATGCCTCCGGAGATGGGAATATTCACACCGGTTACATAGCTGGAATCATCACTCATCAAATAGGCGACAGTCCCTGGAATCTCTCGAATATCCCCATATCTTCTCATAGGGACTTGACCAATCATCTCTTTTTCTACAATTTTTGGATCCGAGGAGAAGTACTGTGAATCGGCCTTGGATTGAAGTTCTACCTGACGATCCCACATAAACCCTGGTCCCATAAACGCCGGGGAAATTGAATTTACCCTGATTCCATAGGGAGCAAGATCCTTGCTTGCTGTCTGCGTCATGCCGATAACAGCAAATTTTGAAGCTCCATAGGCAATCATATTGGGAGGCCCGTCAACACCTGCCATACTTGCAGTATTTACAACACAGCCGTTTTTATTTTTCACCATATGGGCTGTTACCAGTTTAAGCACATGAAAAGCCCCAATAAGATTGACTTGCATGATTCTGCTGAAATCATCCTCGGGATACTCGAATGTTTTTTTAAAAGCACCTTGTAATCCAGCATTATTAAAAAGCATATCTATACGTCCAAAATCATCAACTATTTGCTGTACAGTTTGTTTAACTTGCTCATAGTTTGTTACATCGCATTCATAGGTTTTTACATTCCCTCCTCCTGCGGAAGATACCTTCTCACTGGCCTGCTCAAGTTTTGCTATATCCAGAAGCGCCACAGAGGCTCCCTCCTGAGCAAAACGAACCGCCACTGCTGAACCGATATCTCCGCCAGCTCCTGTAACAACAATGGTCTTACCTTCAAATCGATTATTAAGCATAGTCATAACTCCTATTTTATCTGTCTTTATCTTATTAATCCTATTTTCTCAAATCTTGTCTTTTCTCTCAGTTTATTATCAGCCGATTACCAATCGATTACCAGCCGGTTACCATCTCATTGCCAAGCAATCACCAAAGCCGAAGTTATGCACCTTTAAGATGTATACTACGGTTTCATAATAACTTTGAGGACACCTTCCTTACCTTTTTCAATCAGTTCAATCCCCTTTTCAAGCTCCTCCAGCGGGAGTTGATGGGAAATTAACGGCTCTACATCAATTTTTCCAGAAGCAAGCAGTCTGACTGCCTGAATTGAATTTCTTACGGAGGTATAGGTAGACAGGATATGCAGACCTTTTTCAAAAATGGGAAACGCTGGAAGATTCAGGATTGCATCTTTCGGCGGTACACCGAAATACAATACTGTTCCCCCCTTTCTTGCATAGTTCTGGCACTGCTCCATTAAGAATGGTACACCTGAAGCATCAACCACAACATCAAAACTATCCGGCTCCAAGGAGTCCAGGGAACTTTCTGTATAGACAGCTCCAGACTTCCGGGCTAGTTCAAGGCGGGAAGGGTTCTTATCAATCTGAGTGATGGTATTGGCTCCCTGCAGCTGCAGTGCCTTAGAGAGCAGAATACCGATGGGTCCGGCCCCGATGATAAGAATATTGTCCGCCAGCCGAATATTTGTTTTCTGAACCCCATGAAGGACACAGGATAGGGGTTCAACAAATGCGCCGGAGAGGAATGATAAATCACCTATGGAAAAAACTGCTTGTTCAGGAGCCGCTGCATACTCTGCCATTCCCCCGGGAAGGGTCACTCCGACACCATTCCAGTTTTCACAAAAATTCTGACGGTTATTCAGACAGGCACTGCAGTTGCCGCAGGAAATATTCGGCTCCACAGCCACATGATCTCCAACTTTAATTCTGGTAGTTTTTGAGCCAACTTTTTCAACAACCCCGGCAAATTCATGTCCCGGTATAATTGGGTAGGATCCAAGATATTCACCACGGTATATATGTATATCCGTACCGCAAATACCGGATGCTTTAACTTTAATGAGAACATCATGATCCCCAACTTCAGGAACAGGTACTTCTTTTACAGCAGCTTTTCCAGGTGCTTCAATGAAAACAGCTTTCATTATCTTCTCCTTCGTAAAAATTCAGTTTTTACTGTGATCTCAGTTCTGCTAACTTTCTGTAGAGCGGTTTCATTTGATGGTAAGCACTCTTGTATACAGAAAAAAGCCCGTCGTATATCTCTGTCCTGCTGGTTTCAGGATATTGTCTCTCTCCAAATTTACTTATTGATACTGCCTGATCGAGATTATCCCATATTCCGGCAGCAGTTCCCGCGGCCATAGCCGCTCCAAGGGAGGCAGCTTGGGTTGGCAAGGTGTGTACTCTTACAGGAAGAGCCAGTATATCACAAATAATATTTCGCCAGAACTCACTTCTGACCCCTCCCCCCAGCAGAAAAAATTCATCTATAGAAAAATCCAGCTCATGATAGATGGACAGAATTTCCTTCAACGCAAAGGCTGTACCTTCATAGACTGAGCGCAGCATGGCTTTCTTTCCATGGTACAGCGAAAAACCGACAAATGCCGCCCGAGACTGGGCATCCCAATGAGGTGTCCGTTCCCCCATGAGATAAGGAAGGAAAATGACACCATCCGAGCCTGGGGGAATGCCGTCCAGCCCCTCTTCTTTTTCACGATAATTCAAAGCAGCTGCTTTACCTTCTCCATCTTCTTGAGTAATTCCATGTACCCAGTCAACTGCAATTCCTGCACTTTGTACCGTTCCGCAGAAATTACACTTTTTTCCATCCAAATCATAGAAATTCTGCATGCGCATGTGTTCATCAAGTACCGGTTCATCCGTTAATGTTGATACCCAAGCGCTGGAGCCGATGGAGGCATAGGCTTTTGTATTATCCTTTACACCAGCACCGCGGCTTGAACAGGCAGCATCTCCCCCGCCGTAGGAGACTGGGATACCTGAAGGAATTTCAAGAACATGTGCAGCTTCATCCGTCAATGTACCGGCAATTTCCGCAGCCTTTCTCAATGCTGGAAATTTTTCTGCAGAAAGTCCAAGCTCCTTAAGAAAATCAAAATCCCAATTCCTTTTCCTGATCTCCATGGCACCGGTAAGGGATCCATCGGAATAGTCCGTCTCTCCCAGAATGCCAGTTAAGCGATAACGCAAATAATCCTTTGAATTCAGGAAATATGCTGTTTTTTTATAGACATCCGGCCGATGGTTTTTTATCCAAAGAATTTTCGGGAGGGAAAGGTGCTCATCCACCCTATTACCAGTTCTTTTATATACCGTTTCATGGGGTACCGCATGCAGGATTTCACTGCACTCTTCTGAACTTCGGGAATCTGAGTGAATAAGTTCCGGATACGGAATCCTACCATCAGCTTCAACAGGTAAAGCACCGTTCATATGCCCGCTTAATCCAATACACTGTATATCCTTTGGATTTACCTTGCCGCTTTTCATTAGCTGTCTAGTTCCACGTACTGCGGCAGTCCAGAATATTTCAGGATCCTGCTCGGCCATTCCCGGAGCAGGATAACTAGTAGCATAGGATATGGAAACAGAGCCCGCATCTTCTCCTTGCAAGGTAATAAGTGCGGACTTTAAGCTTGTCGTTCCTATATCGTATACCAGTATGCATTTCATATATCAGCCTTTTACAGCTCCGAGGGTAAGTCCCTTCACCAGAGCTTTCTGAGTCATCCAGCCGAAAATTACGGCGGGTAGAATAGCTATGGTAGACGAAGCGGACAGCTGGGCAACAAACATTCCCTGCTGTTCTCGAAATCGCGCCATATAGACCGGAAGAGTAGCCGTCGGATTACCGGTCAGATTAAATCCCAGAAAGAATTCATTCCAGATAAATACGGCCACCAGCAGTGCTGCTGATAAAATACCAGTCTTCACTAAGGGCATCCCTATTTTGGTAAATTGCTGAAATCTTGAGCAGCCGTCAATTTCAGATGCTTCAAAAATTTCCAAAGGGAGATCCTGAAAAAATGAGTGTACCATCCAGACTACTATCGGCGTATGGAAACCTATATATGCCGCCATAAGTCCAAAAGGTGTGTTTATCAGGTTGAACCGCTGAAACCAGGTAAACAGCGGAATAATAACTGCTACCGGAGGAAGCAGGATGGTAGTAATAAACCAGAAATAGATTTTACCATTGGTTGTTCTTCTCCGAAGCCTACCGAAGACTAGCCCAAAAGCAGCGGGAACACCGAGAACTAGGCTGACGGACGTGCCGAATACAACTTGGATAAGCGAGTTGCGAAGATACCTAAACATCGTGGGGTCACCTAAAACCTTTTTGTAGGTTTCCAGTGTAGGTTTAAAAATAAGACTCGGCATAACAGCTTGGTGCTCAGTCTTGAATCCGGATATAAACATATACAGAATTGGGGAAAAATAGGCTATCGCTATTGTGTAAATTATAATTGTCAGGACTGACGTTTTAATGTAACGCTTTATTTTTATTGAGCGCTGTATCTGCTCTAATGTTCTTCCATCTGACATACTATTAACCTCCGTGGGTGTCAGCACTTTTTACAACCGCAGCGTGCTTAACTGTACCGTGCCCTTTGCTTTTTAATAGATTTATAGAGAAAATTCAGGAGAATAAGGGTCAGTATTACTGTCATAACAGCCAATGCCCCTGCTCTTCCGACATTATTCGCACTGAATACCTGCATATAGACTGCATAGGGTAAATTGTACGACCTTGTGCCCGGTCCGCCGGCGGTGGTTACAAGAATCAGCCCGAATTCTTTGATCACAAAAACCAAACCAAGCATTATTGCAACTTCTAAATGATTCATAATCAGAGGCAGTTTAATTTTGAATGTACCTTGAAACCAATTTACCCCATCAATCTTCATACTGTCCATTAAATCATTCGGTATACCCTGCAGACCTGCAAGCAGTATGAGAATAAAGAAGGGAAGCCAACGCCATGTGAAAAGCACAATTATTACGGAAAGAGGGTAGTAGCTTAACAGATCCACCGCATTATAGCCTAGTTTCTCAGCAAGAACACCATACCAGCCGAAGGTGGTATTTAAAACCGTCGTTTTCCAGATAACTCCGCTTGCCGTGGACATAACAAAGAACGGTCCGAGAATAAGTGTACGGGCAATGTTTATACCTGGTATACGGTGATCAAAAAGCAAAGCAAGAAGAAATCCGAAGATAGAACAGAGAATCAGCGTGACACCGGTAAGAACAATTGTCTGCCACAGGATACTATAGAATTCAGGAAGGTTTTTTAAGGAAGAAATTTTCAGAAAATACACATAATTCTGAAACCCGGCAAAAGCCCTCGGCAAATCCGGTCTGGCAAGATTCCATCTCAGGGTTGAAAAAATTATTGTCAGCAGAAAAGGAATCTGTGTCATTACTATGACTACAATCATAGCTGGAAGAATAAAAACCATATCATTCTTCTTTTTCATATTAACCCCAATCATGTTGCTTCAGAAGTGAGCGAATCGCAATACGGCTGCTCATGACTGCGATTCGTTCACTCCCGGCAAAGTTTTTTGTTTACATGCAGAGCTCGTTTATAAGATAGGCAACAGCTCGAACACGTTATTAATATAGATGATCCTGCCCGCCCGAGGGAGGGCAGGATCAATTATCACTCAATACAAATACGTCGTTAACAATTCACAGAACTGCCAACGATTTACTATTTGTACTGCCCGTCTTCTGCTACCTGTTCAAATACATCCTGTGTTTTTCTGATAGCTTCATCAAGACTGATCTTATCAACTACATAGTCAGCAAGGTATTCAGTCATTTTTGTTCCAGCATTAGCAAATTCTGGGATAGCTATGTACTGCAGACCTACATAGGGTACAGGTTCCAGAGTAGGATTGGTAAAGTCCATACCTTCCAGTGTTTTAAGCGTCATCTCTGCATAAGGTGCAGCTGCATATACAGGAAGTTCATACGTGGATGATCTTGAAGCAGGAGGCGTGCTGGCGCCGCTGGGGTCAAGCTCTACAGTTTTCTTTATGAAATCTTTTGAGGTAGCCCAAAGCATGAAATCAAAAACTGCTTCTTTCTTAGCTTCACTGCTGTTGGGGTTGATTGCCATTGACCAGTTCCACAACCATGCTGTGTTTTTGTCCAGTTTCTGTCGTGGAGCGAAAGCATATCCCATTTTACCCTGTACCTTTGATTCATCTGATTCCAAGGGAGGTGCTATGGACGTTGCATCGTAGTAAATACCGCAATTTCCAGACTGCATAAGTGCTATGCATTCATTATAAGTATAGGACAGAATGTCTTCTTGTCCGGCATCACGAAGAATATTCTTGTACATCTTCCAAGCTTCCCGCTGTTCAGGTGTATCTACAGTTGCATTCCAATCCATGTCAAAAAATCTTCCGCCGAAAGCATTTACCATAGTTACGAAGGGAGCGCCGCTCATACCCCAACCTGGAGCACCACGCATGGTCATACCTACAATACCGTTTTCAGGGTCATGAATCTGTTTTGCCAGATCATAAATTTCTTCCCAGGTTGGCTCCATAGGCATTTCAAGACCGTTCTTTTCAAACAGTTCCTTGTTGTACATAGTAAAGGAGCTTTCACCATAGAAAGGAAGACCATAGGCTTCACCGTCCAGGGAGAGAGAGTCTACCATCCCCTGAATCAGGTCGTCCCTGTCATACCATTCCTTCTCTTCATCTGACATTTCGTCAAAGTACGATTCAAGGTTTTCAAGCCAGCCATTCTGTGCCCATGTCTGTGCTTCATAAGGACCAATGTAGAACATATCATAGGTTGTTCCACCGGTAGAAGCTTCTGTGGTGAGTCGCTGTCGAAGGTCGTTCTCCGGGAGTACTGAAATGTTTACATTAACTCCTTCAGCTTCATACTCATCACCAGCTATTCTTGCCAGTGCCTGAGAAATTGGGTTGTTAGCTAAGGCTAAGTTGATGGTAACTTCTCCGCCATCTTGCTGTCCTTGAGCGAAAACCATGGTTCCAGTCATGATAAATGCCAAGGCAAGAATCAAAGCAACCAATACTCTTGATTTTTTTCTCATAAAAATCCTCCTTTTATATTTATACGATCTATACAAATCGTATCTTCTTATATAATAATTAATTATACCAATTACAATTTTAGTTAATCGTTTAACTTTCAAACCTGAAAAACAAAGCTTTTAAACTGATTCTCGTAAAATCATCTCTGTTTCAACCCGAATATTTTGATAAGGAAAACTCTCCGGAGTTAGCCCCTGCAGTCTTTTCAGCAATATTTCGGCTGCTTCCTGCCCAATACGCTCAGGATTCTGGGCTATGGCAGTTAATGCCGGAGTCGATGTTGTCAGCCAGAATGAATCATCGTAGGTAGCAAAAGCCATTCTGCCGGGTACATCGATGTTTTTTTCGCGCAAATACATAAAAGCACCTGCACAGGAGAGGTTATTACCGGTAAAAATTGCTGTAATATCCGTCTCCTCGAAAAGCTCTTCCATTAAATAATAGTTATTTCCATGCCTCAGCCTTGCAACATCCAGCGGATGACCTTCTCCGAAACGGAGATAGTTATTATCCACTTTAATTCCTGCTTCCGTAAGGGCTTTTTTGTATCCGCTCAGTCGTTCTTCCATGGTGGTATCAAATCTTGAACCAATAAATCCGATTTTTTTATGCCCTTTGCTGACCATATAAGAAACAGCATCATAGGCTCCCTTTATATTCGTTGACAGTACGACGTCTCCCTCATAGTTCTGCGGTTTTCTGTCAACAAAGGCAACCGGCAAATCTCTTTGTATCAAGGTCCTTAAATAGGAACAATCTTCCACGGTCGGCGCAATTATCAGACCGTCCACTGACATGGATATTAAATCCTTGGCATTGTCAATTTCTCTGGACTTATCCTCCTTGGAATCCACAATCAATGTGTGATATCCAAACTGACGAAGAACTTTTTCCACCCCCCTGGCAATATCGATAAAATGATAACTGGTTAAATCCGAAACGACAAATCCTACAATCTTGGACTCCCCTCTTCTCAAGTTTCTTGCAAGGGGATTAATTTGGTAGTGCAGAATATCCACGGCATCCATCACTCTCTTCTCTGTCTGCGGCAGAACTTTTTTTGTCTTATTCAGTACATGTGAAACAGTTGCCACTGAAACACCTGCAAGCTTCGCCACCTCTTTTATGGATGCCTTCATGTTTATCCTTCATGCAGTTAATCGTTTATCTTATTGTACGTCCGCTTTTAGCATCTGTCAAGAATTTTTTTCTTTTTTTATTAAAAAGCCTATTTTGATAGAGTTTTATCGGTATATTTTTATCGAAATAAAAACAATTTGGACATACTTCAAATTTTTAAACGTTTTTCTTACCTCTTTGACTAGTGATGCTGATACCTGCTGGAAGTTTATTCACCTTATGATAGCGTCGCCATGTATCACAGAAATACGTTGTACTTGTATGATCCTTCAAGCTGTATTATCCTTGTATTGCAATGGAGGATTTTATGAAAATAGTCATTCTTGACGGATATACCCTCAATCCTGGAGATTTATCCTGGGAAAGTCTGGAAGCTTTGGGAGATGTGGATATTTACCCGAGAACGAAACCAGAAGACCTGCTGCCCCGGGCTGAAGAGGCTGAAATACTCATTACAAATGATGTCGGTCTGCCGCCTTCTGTTTTAAAAAAACTCACAAAGCTGAAATATATCTGCGTTATAGCTACAGGATATGACGGCATAGACCTTGCTCAGGCTTCTAGGCAGGGTATTATGGTTTCAAACAGCCCCGGCTACAGCACCTATTCTGTTTCGCAGAGTGCAATAGCCCTTCTGCTTCATCTTACACAGCATATCAAGGATCATGATGATGCGGTTAAAAGGGGTGAATGGGAGCGTTCAGAGGATGTCTGCTTCTGGAATTACCCTTTGGTGGAGCTGTTTAATAAAAAGATGGGAATAATCGGTATGGGTTCAATAGGACAGCAGACAGCAAGAATTGCTGAGGCAATGGGTATGGAAATTCAGGCTTACTCTCCTAGACCTAAAGCTATACCGGGAATTCGGAAGCTTTCATGGGTTTCCAAGGAGGAGCTATTCGCTAGCTCTGATGTCATCAGCCTGCATTGCCCACTTTCAAAGGAGACGGAACATATTATCAGCAATGCTTCGTTGGATCTCATGAAGAAGTCAGCATTAATCATTAATACAGCCCGGGGAAAGCTGATTGATGAGCAGGCCCTGGCTGCGGCATTGAATGCTGAAAAAATTGCCGGTGCAGGGCTGGATGTGCTGAGTACGGAGCCCCCCAAAGCAGAGACCCCCTTGCTCAAGGCAAAAAACTGCTGCATCACTCCGCATAATGCCTGGGCTACCCGGGAAGCAAGGAGGCGACTCATGGAAATTGCCGTCAGAAACATTACAGCATACCAGGCGGGCCAACCGATTCATGTCCTGAATCAATAAGAGTTCCCTAAGCACGCTCTTAACCTGGCACTAAAGCTTCTAAGGATCTAGATATAGAACAAAACGCTGCTAAGCATTTTGCGTTTGATTAGTTTAACTGCAGCGCTTAGATAAGCGTAATACTCTACGTAAGCATCAGCAAAAATCCCAATTCTACTTATCCTCAATGGAAAAAGAGGTTCCCAAAGCAGAGGGTGAAGCAAATTTGCCCCGTTTTTTTCTGCTTAAAATTGTCATTACAGCAAGCACAATAACAGTCGCCAGATAAGGAGCCATATTGAGGAATGATGCAGGAATATTCGTCCCCGCCGCCTGAAGACGGAACTGCACTGCATTGATTCCTCCGAATAAAATTGCTCCAAAGACTGCACGGGAAGGATTCCAGCCGGAAAAGATTACCAGTGCTATGACAATCCAGCCGCGACCGCCGGTAATGTTTTCTGCCCAGCCCGGAGTATATGCTAATGTAAGATGAGCTCCTCCTAATCCTACAAGCATACCGCCGATAAGGGTATAGATATAACGAATTTTACTGACATTGCTCCCCATTGCGGAGGCGGTCTTGGGATTCTCTCCTACGGCTCGCAGGGTCAGTCCGTGTTTTGTCCTGTAGAGAAAGTACCAGCTAATCGGAACTATCAGATAGAGTAAGTACGTAATAATATCCTGATTAAGAAAAGCTGACAGAATAGGTACTTCAGAAAGTCCGGGAATCGTGATGGCGGTAAACTTCTCTGCACTCATTCCAGAAAGGCTGAATCCATTTGATTCGGGTCCAAGCCGCTGACCGAGGTAGCTGGCAAGACCTGTTCCAAAAAGGGTTACGCTCAGCCCACTGACAACCTGATTAGCACGCATGGTAATGGAAAGAAAGGCATGAACCAGAGCCATAAAACCGGAAACAAGCATAGCCATTATCAGGCCCAGAATAAGATTACCCGTGGCGAATACAACGCTGAAGGCAGTAACAGCCCCAAGCATCATCATTCCCTCAACTCCCAAGTTCAGAATGCCTGAGCGTTCAGTATAGATTTCACCAATGGTGGCATAGAGCAGCGATGTTCCCGCCCGGAGTGTAACGATAAGCAGGGTTGTAATCAATTCCATTATGCATCCCCTCCCTTATTTCTGATTATCCGAAGATGATAGTCCGTAAAAATTGATCCAGCCAGCAGCGGAAAGAGCAGAAGCCCTTGGAGAACAACTCCCATAGCCGCCGGAAGTCCCATCATCATCTGGATCTGATCCCCACCCACCAGCAGTCCTGCCATCAACAGGGCTACAAAGAGTGCTGCAATCGGATTCAATTGGGACATCCAGGCAATGATTATCGCTGTATAGCCGTAACCGGTAGCTATCCCTTTCTGCAGTCTGTGAGAAACAGCAGCTACTTCGGCAAAGCCGGCAAGGCCGCTGAGAGCTCCGGAAAGCATAATCACCAAAATAATATTACGTTTTATATTAACTCCCTGGCAACGGGCTGCCTTCGGACTTTTTCCTATCATCTGGATCTCAAATCCCCATTTTGTCCGTGAAAGAACAAACCAGAGGATAACTGCGGCGACGATAGCAAGGAGAAGCCCCCAATGAGCCCTTCCGGAAAAACGCGGCAGCCAAGCTTCCTCAGGAAAGGGTTTCGTGCCGGGGAAACCATAACCTTCAGGGTCTCTCCAGGGTCCGTAATAGAGAAATTCTGCAAAGAGTATTGCCACATAATTCAGCATCAGGGTAGTTAAGGTCTCATCAACCTTCCAAACCGCTTTCAGTACTGCTGGAATTCCCGCCCAGCCGGCTCCAGCAGCCATCCCTATAAGCAGTCCTACAGGCAGCAGCATGGGATTCGGAATAAAATTCCAGTAGAGCATGACCCAGGCAGTCCCGATGGCACCCCAGACATACTGACCTTCAGCACCTATGTTCCAAAACCGCAATCTAAATGCAACAGACACGCCTAAACCAGTAAGCATGAGGGGAATAGCTTTAACCAATGTTTCCGTAAAAGCACTCCAGCTGCCGAAGGCGCCAATAAACATATATACATAGGTTGCCAGGGGATTTACATGAGAGAAGAGGAGCACGAAAGCTCCGATAACTAATGAAACTCCCACCGAAATAATTGGGACAAGAACAGTCATTTTATAAGAATGGGCTTCCCTCTTTTCCAATACAAGTCTCATGCCTCACTCCTTACTTCACCTGCCATCATCATGCCGATTTCCTCGATATCGGCATCCTTCGTACTGACTATCCCCATAATTTCTCCTTCAGACATCACAGCAATGGTGTCAGCGACGGAGATCAGTTCATCAAGTTCCTCAGAAACCAGAAGCACTGCACTCCCCTTTTCTCGCTGCTCTATGATTTGTTTCCTTACAGCTTCTATGGCTCCTACATCCAAACCCCTGGAAGGATACACCGCCACAAGTATTCCTCTGCAGGCATCAATCTCTCTGGCAAGTATAGTTTTCTGAATATTTCCTCCAGAGAGAAATTTAACCATGGTTCCCGGTCCAGGTGTAGAGATACTGAAAAACTGTATCATTTTTTTTGCAAACTGGAAAAATCGCGAAAGGTGAAGAACTCCTCTATGGCTGAGAGGATCATCACGGTACTTTTTCATGGCAAGATTGCTGGAAACACTCATATCTCCGACTATCCCCATAGCCCCCCGATCCGCAGGTATATGACTCACTCCTGCTCTTATCAGTTGAATAGGTTTTTTGCGAGTCATATTCTTTTCATCTATTCTAATAATTCCAGAGCTGATATTCTGCAGTCCCGTCAGGGCTTCAGCCAACTCCTGCTGCCCGTTGCCTGCTACCCCGGCGATACCCAGAATTTCTCCGCTGCGGATACTGATACTTACATCTTTGAGAAGTTTACGACCTGTTTCATCCTCCACGCTTACTTTATCCATCCGTACACGCTCTTTTCCCGGGGAGAACTCTGACTTTGTCAAATCAAAAAGTATTTCTCGCCCTACCATCATCCTGGCAAGGTCCTTCTTGGAAACTTCCTTGGTACTGCAGACTGAAACACTTTTCCCTCTCCGCAGAATCTGCACTCGATGGGAGAATTCCATGACTTCATCCATTTTATGTGTAATGAACACCGCCGATTTCCCTTCATTGAGCATGGTAGTTATAATTCGATTCAGATCCCTCGCTTCTTCCGGGGTCAAGACAGCTGTAGGTTCATCCAAAATAAGAATCTCAGCTCCACGGTAAACAAGCTTAAGTATTTCTACCCGCTGCTGTTCACCCACACCAAGATTCTGAATATAACTGTTTGGATCAACTTTCAGCTTATACCGGTCGGAAAGCTCCCTAATTCGCTTCTTTACTTCCACCATCGGAGGGAAAAGGGGTAAATCTTTCATTCCAAGTATGATGTTTTCAGCTACGGTCATATTGCCGACAAGCATGAATTCCTGATGAATCATTCCAATCCCCAGAGCCATGGAGTCCTGAGGACTGCGAATGTCAACTTTTTTCCCATGTACAGTGATTTTCCCTTCATCAGGAAAATACAGACCGGCAAGCACATTCATCAAGGAACTTTTTCCAGCCCCGTTTTCTCCAAGAAGGGCAAGCACTTCCCCGGGATATAGCTCCAAATCAATGTTATCGTTAGCCGTGACTCCCGGAAATCGTTTCGTAATTCCTTCCATACGAAGGACAGGCGTGTGTTCTTTCATTTTCCGCTGTATCCCATTTTCATTTTCTGAGAATAATTACTAATCATGATTTTTATGATTAAGACGCATTAGTAATACATGTAAAACAAGGGCGTATAGATTAAGGCTATACGCCCATTTCATTTTTCAAGCAGAATAGAGGATCATGGATCCTGCATTCTTTGTACAATTCAATTAGCTTCGGATAGGTTCAGCTAGTTAATTTTCCCAACAACGCCTTCAACAAAAAATTCCATTCCGAGCTTTTCACCATCAGACATGGTTTTGCCTTCAGGGACAATTACTTCACCATCTTGGCCGTATATGGGACCATCAAAAACATCCCATTCACCGTTGATGATTTCTTCACGCTGTTTATCAACCATTGCTCTGACATCTTCTGGAACCAGAGGGCTGTATTCAGAGAGTTTCACAGTATTTTCTTTAAGTCCGCCCCAGAACTGGTGAGTTTCCCAAGTTCCGTCCATCATCTTACCAATGGTATCAACGTAATAAGGTCCCCAGTTCCAAACGGGAGAAACAAGTACTGAATCACCTACAAACTGACGCATATCAGCATCATAGCCGACGCTCAGCTCACCTCTTTCTTCTGCTGCTTTTGGAGGTTCCGTTGTATCCTGGTGCTGTGCCATTATGTCGGCGCCGGCATCCAGCAGTGCTATAGCTGCTTCACGTTCCTTAACGGGGTCATACCAGGTGTTTGTCCAGACTACACGTACTTCAGCATCTGGATTCACCTCACGAACTCCCAATGTGAAAGAATTTATTCCACGAATAACTTCCGGAATGGGGAAAGCTGCTACGTAACCGATCAAATCTGTCTCGGTCATAGAACCGGCAACAAGTCCTGATAAATAACGCGGCTGGTACATGCGTCCGAAATATGTTGCCATATTATCTGCTGTCTTGAATCCGGAACAATGCTCAAAATAAACATCTGGAAAGTCCTGAGCTACTTCATACATATAGTCCATGTAGCCGAAGGATGTTGCAAATATGGCATCGTAGCCCTGCATTGCATACTGTCTCATGATACGTGCACTATCAGGTCCCTCTTCAACACTTTCGATATATTTTATCTCCACATCATCACCGTAGGCTTCTTCTACCTCTTTTCGGCCGAGATCATGCATATACGTCCAGCCCAGGTCTCCGGGAGGGCCAATATACACAAAGGCAACCTTGAAGGGTTCATCTTCAGCTGCAGGGGCCGCATCCTGAGCGCCTTGAGCAAAAAGCATGCCCGAAGCGATGACCATGATAAAAGCAATCAAACCAAATTTTTTCATGTCGATCTCCTTATACATCATAAATTTTCATTAGAAAATTCTAACAAATATCATTATAGAATGCT
>JAIPFU010000020.1 GCA_021736505.1 Spirochaetia bacterium
ATGCTGCGGGACTGCCGTCGTTATTGACTGTCAAGTTTTCGGGGACGGTATAGGTGGTGCGGTCAAAAAATGATCCAGTGAAATCTGCAGGTTCATTCATGTCGTTCCAAATGCCGGAAACTCCTTCCGAAAAGAGCCGGGCATGCAGATCGGCCCACCATGATCGTACCGTACTTTGTGAGAAATCCGGGAATGCAGAAATACCCGGCCAGACTTTACCCAGATAATCCTTACCATCGGGGGTTTTACAGAAAAAGTTTTTTGCTCGTCCTTCGGTATACACATCATACTCCTCGTCTGCTTTAATACCGGGGTCTACGATGGTAACCAGCTTTACAGCTTGATCTGAAGCATAGCGAGCAAGTTCAGCCGGGGATGGAAAGTGTTCAGGATTCCATGTGAACACCCGATAGCCGTTCATGTAGTCAATATCTAAGTGCACAGTATCCAGGGGCATGTCTTTTGTACGGAAGGTATCGATTACTTCCCTGACGCGTTCTGCGGATTCATAACTGTAGCGGCTCTGATGGTAGCCTAATGCCCACATGGGGGGCAGGGGCATACGGCCAGTGAGGGCTGTAAACTGAGAGATAACCTGACGGGGGGTCTCTCCGGTAAAAATGTAGGCATTCATGTATGTATCTTCCGTATCTATAATGATGCTGTTTTCTTCAGTTTTACAGATATCCCAGTACTGGCGAGCGGGCATGTCGATAAAGAGGCCGTACCATGATGATAGCGGTTTTTCTGTAGCGCCTCCTGCGTTTGCAGCAGTATCTGTATATGCCTCTGTATCTATAGAGTTAATGACAGCGAAAGGAATGGATACATACAGGGGATCTTTAGAAGGAAGATGATCCGGGTCGTCGGTATTCCAGAATTCCCAAACCCGCCCTGTGCGGTCCATTCGTCCCATTTTTTCACCCAATCCGTAGACGTGCAGAGCCCGCGAATTTTCAGTAAATCTTCTTGATTTTGATCCAGTTACCTTTCCCTTATGCCCGGAATGAGAGAACTCTATGCGTAAGCGCATTGCTTCAGGATGCTGCAGGATATGTATTGACAGTGGGCCGAATGAAATTGATCCGTTCGGAAGCAGTGTCGGCAATTCCTTATCCGCTTTATTGTCCACAGTCGCTGTCAACTCTGATTTATTTTCATTTGCAGTTTGGGAAGCAGTATCTGGAATGCTGTTGTCAGAAATCTTGTTGTCAGCACCATCTGGTAGTTTCCTTTGGAGACGTAAACGAAATAGCGTGTTGTTTAGAATTTCTAACTGCTGATGCCAAAGCTCAGCGTTTGCGTTCTCGAGTTCAAGTGCAGAAGCCTGTATTCCAGAGTGTGGGAGCTCTGTTTCAGAACTGAAACTAATGGGGACGGTACTATCCGCATCTCTAGAGGATTTCACCGCAGCCATAATTTCAGATATGGGAGTAAAAGAAGAAAAATCCCGTTTTGGAGGTTTTTCCCTCCTGACCAATGTTTCCTGTACCTGCTTGCTGCTGTTAGAATCTTTTTTGATCATAGGTCGTCTGCTCCTTTTCTGTATGTTTGTCCTGAAATGATACCCCCATGGGTGAGGACATAGTATTCTGTACGTTTATTTGCCCTTTTGTATAGTGGGATGCGGTATCAGTAGTGTACCACTAACGTACCACTGACTCATCACTGAAGCACCACTAACGCATCACTGACTCATCAATAACGCATCAAAAAACCCGGAAATTTATTTAATAGCTCCCTGAGTTACCCCGCTGATTATATACTTCTGGGCGGCAAAATAAAATATGATCACAGGGATTACTGCAAGAGTAAGACCTGCCAGTGCAAGATGCCACTGCTTTGTATATTCCCCGAAAAAGTAGAACATCTGAAGTGGAATCGTCTGAGATCCCTCCTTATTGATAACCAGGGACGGCAGCAGATAATCGTTCCAAATCCAAATCGTCAGGAGAATGATTACCGTTAGGGTGATTGGAGTCAGAATCGGGAAAATAATTTTCCAAAACAGCTTGAATTCCCCGCAGCCGTCAATAATTGCGGCTTCATCAAGTTCTTTCGGAATACTCTTCACAAAGCCGTGATACAGAAAAAGTGATAGACTTGAACCGAAACCCAGGTACATAAAAATCAATCCGAAGCGGTTAAGAAAACCGATCCGCCCCATCAGCGTTATTAGGGGAAGCATGACAGACTGAAATGGAATCAGGATGGCACTGACAAACATGAAGAAGAGAAAAGAACTTGCCTTTGATTTTGTTCGAACCATTTTCCATCCCGCCATGGATGCGAAAATTACCAGTAGAAAAATCGATCCTGCAGTGATGAGGAAGCTGTTCATCAGAGCATTGAGAAAAGAAAGCCTCTGGAAAGCCTCAATATAATTCGAAAACTGAATGCTTGTCGGCAAGTTTAGGGTGTTCTGGAACAATTGGGCTTTGGTTTTGAATGAATTAATCAACATAATGTAAAAAGGAAAGAAAAACAGAATTCCCATCAGGATACCTATTAATTCCAATCCTAGAAATTTTTTCCATCTATATAACATCTCGCTGCTCCTGAAATAATACAATCTCCAAATAATCTCTAAGCAAACTGAAAAGTTTTATCTTCAGCTGAATCAATGCTTAGCAATTAATACTCAACCTCTCTGCGTTTGGTATAGCGAACCTGCACTAAAGATACAAAGGCCACAATAATAAAGAAAATGACAGCTTTAGCCTGTGCTTCACCCATCTTGTCGAACTTGAATGCGGTATTGTAAATGTTCATGGCGAGCATTTGGGTAGAATTAAAAGGCCCGCCGTTGGTGAGGGATAAATTCTGGTCATACAGCTTAAAACAGTTGGAAAGCATGAGAAACATGTTAATCGTAAAAGCAGGGGCCACTAGAGGCATAATAATATATCTGGTTTTTGTGTAGATGCTTGAGCCGTCGATTTCGGCTGCTTCAAGCAGTTCTCCGGGGATGCTCTGCAGAGCGGCAATGTAGATAACCATTACATAACCGGCCATTTGCCATGTCATGAGGATCACTAGTCCCCAGAAACCCGTTTCCGGAGTAGCCAGCCAACCGTGGAGAAAGGGGAGACTTAGAGCATCCGCAAGGGAGGAGAATACCTGGATGAAAATAAACTGCCAAATGAATCCAAGGATCAAGCCCCCAATAAGATTCGGCATGAAGAAAACTGTTCTCAACGTATTTGCCGATTTCAGGGGCTGCGTAACTAGCAGAGCAAGAAGAAATCCCAAGGCATTGATGAGAATAACGCTTACCGCCGAAAAACGGACGGTAAACCAGAAGGCATCGCTAAATTCATCATCTGAAAAGAGTTCAAGATAGTTAGAAAAACCGACCCATTCTGCCTGAGACTTAACGATACCGTTCCATTCTGTGAAGGAGTAGTAGATTCCCCAAAGAAAAGGGAGGGCTACAACAATAAAAAAAGCCAAAACGAGGGGTCCCGTAAAAGCCCAGAAAAGCAGCCGCGTTTTTGTTTTCTTCCGCATTTGTATTCTCCTGAAAACAACCCGGAGGACTTTCCTCCGGGTCTTTATCTGTTTTTTATACTATTCTTTATACTACCTTATTTTCTGGCATCTTCCCATTCTTCGGTGCTGTGCTGAACCAGTTCATCCCAAGTTATATTTCCAGCAACATATTTCTGTATATCTATACCCAGAACATTCATCCCCCATCCGGTGGGATATCCCATGAATACCCAAGGAAGGGTCTTGCCGCGGGATGAAAAATCAAGAATGTCTCGTGCTAGAGGATCAGAGATTTTGGATACATCATAGCCTTCATATGCCGGGATGAATTTGAATTCCTCCAGCACATATCTTTTACCGGTTTCAGAAGTATACATCCAGTTCAGGAATTTTTTAGCTTCTTCAACTACCGCTTCATCGAGATCTTTATTAACTCCCCAATACATGGGAACTCCCACGGGGATGCTGTCACCAACTCCCTGGTAAACTGAAAGAGGTACAATACCGATATTCTGGGCAAGTTCTTCATCAATACCAGCTACAGAGCCGTAGGCCCAGTTACCCTGCTGGATCATAGCAACTTTGCCGGATGCAAAAAGCTGCTCTACCTGTTGGCTGTAATCCAGAGAGAGTGTCGGTTGTACGGAGTAGTCGTTCTGCAGATCAATCAGTTTTTTCAGTCCTTCGCTGTATGTAAATGCTACGGTATCTGCATTAAAAGCATCATTTACATTGTCGAACTCCTGAGAAAGTACAGCGTTGGAAAGATGGAGACCGGTGACCCAGGTTTCTTTAACGGGAAAAGCAATTGCAGCTTCAAGTCCAAGGCTGTCCTTCATCGAATCAATTTTTTTTACCGCTGTTTCTAGAGCAGCATAAGAAGTAATTGAAGCAGGATCAATTCCGGCTTTATCAAAAATTTCTTTATTGTAGATTAAACCGTATCCTTCCTGATTGTAGGGAAGACCGTAGACGTTGCCATCCATGGTTACGCCGCTGAGGACCCCGCTGAAAGCTTTTTCGGTAACTTCCAGACCATTGAGGGGAGCAAGATAATCCTTCCAGTCGGCAACATCCTGGGGACCCCCGACATTAAAAATTGCCGGTTCTTCTCCTGAAGCAAAGCGTGATCGGAGGGCGGCACCATAATCATCACCACCTCCTACTGTTTTAATTGTAAGTTCTACCCCTTCTGTTTCTTCCATGTATTCTTCCGCTAGAGCGGTGAACTGATCTTTAAATTCAACCTTAAACTGAAAAATATCAACTTCAACGATATCTTTTCCTTGATCTTCGGTATCTGCCTGTCCTTGTGCCAAGACAGATTGAGCACCGATAAAAGCTATAGTCAGTATCAATACAACTTGCAGTAATTTTTTCATTCTGTTCCTCCTGAAAATTTTGATGTTTTGCAAATATTCTACCAGTATTATCAGCCCGTATTGGTAAAATTGTCAAGGAAAAATATGTTAAACTTTTATGTTTTGCAAATATTTTCATAAATACACTAAATAAACTGATAAATAGCTACTAAATGAATTTTAAAATGAAAAAGTTTGCAAAATATACTTATTTGTGCTATGGTTATTTATAGAGTTGCAGAAAATAGGATACTGTATTATTCTCAAACGGAGCGAAAGGAGAGAAAACATCATGATGCTTCCTCTCCCGAGCAATTGCCGGATTGCCGGATTGTCGGATTGCCGGAATGAAAGGAGAAATACTTTGTCCCTTGGGGCGGAAAAAGGAGGCGAAAGCCTCTTGGGTCCAGTGCTTGTTTTAGATCCAGTGCTTGCTCTGGGGTATTGATATCTTTTATTCTGTATATGAATTTTCTACAGGGGTTCAGGGGTGAAAAAAGTTTCTCTTTCCGATATAGCAAAAGCATCAGGTGTTTCAATATCTACGGTTTCCCGCATCATAAATAACTCCCCGGGAATTGCGGAAAAGACACGAAACCATGTTCTGGATGTCATGAAGGATTTGAACTATCACCCGAAACATTTGGCGGATGGAAAAAATGCCCGTCCAAGCCGCCTTGTAACTCTTGTAATAGCTGAACATGAAGAGAATGTCTTTGAAAATCCATTTTTCATTATGGCGATAAAAGGGGCTCATGCCTGTGTACGAGATCGCCATTATCATATGATGGTATCATTCTGCAGGGACGAGCATGAACAGCTTTCCTATCTGCAGGAACTTGTCCCTGCAAACTGGACTGATGGCGTCCTGCTGTTTTCGGTAGAGCAGAATGATCCATCCATCGAATATCTGCAGGGGCATGCATTCCCTTTCTCCATGATCGGCAAACCGGAAGATACAGCACGAACCCTCTGGGTGGATAATGATAATTTTCAGGCTATATACCAGGTTGTAAGCTCTTTAGTGGATTCCGGTAAGCGCAGTATCGCATTTATCGGGACAAAATGGCATCGGAAATATACTATAGATAGATATGAAGGATTCAAGCAGGCATTGAGAAGTCGGGGTATTGATAGTAAAAAAGAGCTGTGTTCTCCCTGTGACGAGGACAAGGAACGAAACACGAATCTTTCAGCTGAAGATTTGGGCTATCAGTATATGATGGACATTCTTGAGCAGGAGAAGCCGGATGCTGTTATTGCCATAGATGATTTTCTTGCCTTTGGTGTTATGAAAGCCCTGAAGGAAAAAAATCTAGAGCATGTTTCCGTAATAGGTTTTAATAACAGTGTTCGAGCCAGATATCAGCATCCTTCCTTATCTAGTGTCGATATTCATCCCGAAGAGCTTGGGTATCAGGCTGCTGAACTCCTCATAGATTCCCTGCAGAACACAGCGGCGGAAGCACGTCATAAAATTGTGGATACCACCATAATACATAGAGAAACCAGCCTATAGCATTTTTTTGTGGAAACCTTTCATCATTCTCAAAAAAAACTGAAATCTTTCGTTCAAGCCAATCCCATCAAGAATTCTGGGGATGCATTTCTCGATCCGTGATATACGGGTTTTAGATTGCTTCGGCTGTGAGAAATGCAGCAGATACCCCTTCTGTCTCCCAGGCGTTAAAGATTCAAAGACTGCCTTCAGTAGATCATAGGATATTGGTTTTTCATAGGGAAACTGCACCGAACCCTTTCCCTGTTTATATATGGATTCGATGTTTCGACATATGATTACCTTGATTTTACATATATTTATGGACAAGACAAAAAAAAACCCTTTTTTTTATCTATCAAGTATTGAAAAAGAAAGCTATTAGAAATATAATAGAAAGCAATAAGAAAGAAAAAGGAAAGTATATAAAAAGTGGTTGGTCTAAATAAGCGTGAAAACCAAATATTAGAACTTCTCAAAACAGGGCAAGATGCTTCGGTGTCTGCCTTAAGCAAGCTTCTTGAGGTATCGGTAGTGACCGTACGGGCTGACCTTAAGTCATTGGAAGAGAAGGGGATGGTTGTTAGGAGCAGGGGCGGTGCAGTGCCCGCTTTCCATCCGGAATTGCTGGATAAAATGGGCAGCCGAACACCCGAAAAGGAGCGTATCGCCCAGGCGGCGGCGAATCTTGTACAGGATGGAGACCGCCTGATGATAACAAACGGCACCACTTCAGCCTTGGTTGGGCGTTATATTTTTGGAAAACGTAATCTTCAGGTGGTCACGAATTCTATGCTGCTGCTGCCCTACGGGAGGGTTAATCCCAATTTACATTTAACCATTATAGGCGGCGAATTCAGGCCTACCGCTGATGCCCTTGTGGGACCTGAGGCGATCCGTCAGCTTGATCAGTTCCATGTGCGTATGACGATAACGGGAACGGACGGCTTCACCCTTGAACACGGCATGACAACCCATCTTGTAGAGAATGCTGAGATGGTGAGGAAGATGGTTCAGCAGGCGGAAGTGAAAGTTCTGGTGGTGGACTCCTCCAAATATGGAAATATCGGCTTTGTGAATATTCTCCCGCTTTCAGAAATAGACATTCTTATCAGCGATGAAGGGCTTCCTGAGAATGCAGTAAAGGAAATACGCAATATGGGGATTGAGCTTATAATAGTGTGATGTGTTTTCTTAAGTGGGGGATGAAAATAATTCTGACTAAACGTTCTTTTTAAAGATAAAAAGATGTAAAAATATGCAGTTTGATGCAGTTTGATGCAGTTTGATGCAGTTTGATGCAGTTTGATGCAGTTTGATGCAGCAGCAGTACCTTCAGGAAACTGTCTGCAGAAGTATATATAATAAATAGGAGATAAGAGATGGCTAAACAAGTGTTGATGCCGAAGCAGGGGAACACCGTTGAATCCTGCATTATTCTTGAATGGAAAAAACAGGAAGGTGAAACCATAGATGAGGGCGAGATCATCTGCGAAGCCGAGACGGATAAAGCGACCATTGAGGTTGAATCTACCGCCGCCGGCACAATTTTGAAACAGCTCTATGCTGTGGATGAAGAAGCTCCAGTACAGAGCCCCATAGCTATAGTGGGAGAACCCGGTGAGGATATATCTGACATGACAGGCGGGGATGCAGCAGAATCTTCAGTCGGGAACGATAAAGAAGCAGCTGAAACCTCGGGTAATGAGGGAGAGACCGCAGACAAAACAGCAGCTGACAATGGAACTGCATCCGCTGCAGAAGAAGCCGATACAACAGTTTCATCAAAAGCAACGGGGGCATCCGAAGGGCCACAGGCCAGTACGGGAGTATCCCCGCGGGCAAGGAATCTAGCCAAGAAAAATGGCATTCAGGCTGCCGAACTCGGGGGAAGTGGTCCGCACGGGAGAGTCATCGAACGGGATGTGAAAAAGGCTGCCGCCGCAGGAGAGCCCCTGACCCCTGCTGCCCGGGAAAAAATGGCCGCACAGGGCCTTCAGGCGCCGGAAAAAGGCAGCGGTATCGGCGGGAGAGTAAGAGCAGCAGATCTTGTTGCAGGGAGCCCCTCTGCTGCAGCAGCTATCAGGCAGTCAGCCGGTGAAAGTGCCCCTGAAGCTGGAGAGAGCATGCATGGGGAGCTCAATTTCCCCGGACCTATTCATGAAGTTCCTGTTCGGAGTATCAGAAAAATTACTGCCCAGCGTATGTATGCATCAATACAATCAACCTGCCAGCTTACCCTGACATCCTCGGCGGCTGCGGATAAGCTGCTGAACCTGAGGAAGCGTTTCAAGGAGAGTGATGAGATACTGGGCATGCAGAAAGTAACTATCAACGATATGATACTCTTTGCAGCAGCCAGAACGCTGAAACAGTTTCCCTATGTGAATTCGCATTTTCTGGGAGATAAAATAGTAGAATTTGAGCATGTGCATCTCGGCTGTGCTGTTGATGCGCCGAAAGGTCTCATGGTTCCGGTGGTGCCATTTGCTGACCTCAGGTCTCTCCGTAATCTCTCTGATGAGGTAAAAAGTCTGATAGCCGCAAGTCAGGAGGGAAAACTCTCTCCAGAGAAACTGGAAGGCGGAACATTTACCGTAACAAACCTCGGGGGGCTTGGTATTGAGCATTTTACTCCGGTTCTGAATACTCCGGAAACAGCAATTCTTGGCGTGAATACCATTGAACAGCGACCAGTACAGACAGATGATGGTATACAATTGAAACCCTACATTGGTCTTTCCCTTACTTTTGATCACCAAGCTTTCGACGGAGCTCCGGCTGCAAGATTTCTCCAGGGATTGGTAAGAACAATAGAGCAAATTGATGTGGCTGTGGGAGCTTAGAGGGTTCTTCGAGGACTCTTTGTAGAATCTTAGAGGGCTCTTAGAACTTTTAAGGGAGCTTAGGAGTTTAGAACTTTGATGAGGAGATGTGCAT
The DNA here is from genome assembly GCA_021736505.1 of Spirochaetia bacterium. The sequence continues at coordinate 9,292 of JAIPFU010000020.1, forward strand.
AATGGATACATTTGATTTAATAATAATCGGGGCAGGTCCAGGCGGGTATATTGCCGCTGAACGGGCAGGTGCCATGGGAAAGAAGGTGCTTATTATAGAAAAGGAGCAGCTTGGCGGCGTCTGTACGAATTGGGGCTGCATACCGACAAAATCCCTGCTCAACTCGGCAAAACAGTACGTTCATGCCCAGGAGGCAGATAAATTCGGTGTGCATATTGAAAAAGCCCGGTTTGAGCTTTCAGAGGCGATGGAATGGAAGAATGAGGTGGTTCAGACGCTGAGGGACGGCATTCAGTATCTCATGAAAAAGAATACAGTCACCGTGGAATTCGGTGAAGCAGAAGTAACAGATGCTCATCACGTAAAAGTGAATGATACGGTATATACAGGAAGCTATATTATGATAGCCTCCGGCTCATCACCGGCTGTTCCCCCCATTCCTGGTGTGGAGCAGAAACATGTGCTTACCAGCAAAGAAATACTGAGCATAGATGCAATACCGAAAAAACTGGCTGTAATCGGCGGCGGAGTCATCGGCATGGAATTTGCTTCATTTTTCAGCAGTGTCGGTTCAGAAGTTCATGTTGTGGAGATGCTTGATGAAATCCTGCCGCTGACTGATAAGGAATTCGCTAAGCTGATGCGGCGAGAGATGAAACAAGTGAAGTTTCACTTGGGTTGCAGAGTGGAGAAAATTGACGAAAAGCAGGTTCATTTTACTAATAAGAAGGGAAAAGCTGAAAGTATAGAAGCTGATACAGTACTTATGAGCGTAGGACGGAGACCAAATGTCCAAGGTTTTGAGGATATCGGTCTTGATGTTGACGGCGGACGGATTGTGGTGGATGAACGGATGCGGACAAACATCCCGTCAATCTATGCTGTAGGAGATGTGAACGGCAAATCATTGCTGGCGCATTCCGCTTCTAGGATGGGTGAGGTCGCCGTGGCAAATATGTTTGGGGATGGTGATGTAATGCGTTACCATGCAGTTCCCTGGGCTGTTTATACCCAGCCTGAAGCAGCGGGATGCGGACTGACGGAACAGGATGCAGAGAAAGAGGGACGGAAGGTCCTTACCGCTTCCATGCAGATGCGTGCAAACGGGCGTTTCCTAGCTGAACATGGAAAGCGCGCCGGGGGACTCTGCAAAGTAGTCGTTGATGCAGAAACAAAAGTGCTGCTGGGGGTTCATCTTTTAGGTGCAGTCAGCAGTGAAATGATCTACGGCGCAGCAGCTATGATAGAAGCGGAACTTCGTGTGAAGGATATTAAGGAGATCATTTTCCCTCATCCCAGTGTCAGCGAAATAATCCGTGACACCATTTGGGAGCTGAAAGAGTAAAAAAAGCAGAAATTACTGCTTGAAGATATAAGCTGCAGTGGAAAAATTGCAATAGAACAAAGCTGCAAACAAACTGCAGGATGAAACTGCAGTAAGAAACTGCAGGATATAAGGCAAGAAGGAGTTTTAAGATGCCAAAAAATTTAGTGGTTGATCCCAAGGAAATCAGAAAAAAAGAAACAATTTCTCTAAAATCGATTCCTGTGAATCAATATACAAGCGACATAAAGAAAGAGATCAAAACCTACGGTAAAGAGGGGCTTAAACGCATGTACTACGATATGCGGATGATCCGCGAGTTTGAGTTCATGCTTGAGTCAATCAAGAAGGAAGGAGCTTACCAGGGTATATCCTACAATCACAGGGGGCCTGCCCATCTCTCTTTGGGACAGGAGTCAGCTGCAGTGGGGCAGGCGGCTGTCCTGAGTTCTGAGGATTTTATATTCGGTTCCCACAGAAGCCACGGAGAAATTCTGGCTAAGTGCTTTTCCGCACTGCAGAAAATGGATGAGAAATCTCTGCAGACCATCATGGATGAATTCATGGGTGGAGATGTTATCTCTGTAGTTGATAAACATTTTGCCGGGGAGAATACTAAGGATACAGCGGAAAATTTTGTCCTCTACGGTGCTCTAGCGGAAATATTTGCCCGGAAAACCGGTTTCAGCCGGGGTCTCGGAGGCTCCATGCATACCTTTTTTGCTCCCTTCGGAAGCATGCCGAACAATGCAATTGTCGGAGGAAGCGGCGATATCGGTGTAGGTGCGGCGCTGTATAAGAAAATAAACCGGAAACCCGGCATCGTTATCTCAAACATCGGCGATGCCGCCATGGCCTGCGGTCCTGTATGGGAAGGTTTGATGCTGGCAGCTATGGATCAGTACAACACTCTCTGGGGAGACATGAAAGGCAAACCGCCCTACATGCTGAATGTATTTAACAATTTTTACGGTATGGGCGGTCAGACTTGCGGAGAGACCATGGGATACGGAACTCCAGCGAGGGTTGGTTACGGCGTTAATCCCGACGGCATGCATGCTGAACGGGTGGATGGATTTAATCCCCTGGCAGTAGCCGATGCTGTTGCAAGGAAGCGAGACCTTCTGGTGAAAGGGCAGGGGCCGGCACTGATGGATACCATAACCTACCGTATAGCCGGTCACTCTCCTTCTGATGCTTCATCGTACAGAACTAAGGAAGAAATTGACTATTTCAGGAATCAGGATAGTCTCTATGCCTATGCAGATTACTTGATTGAACAAAAGGTGATGACAAAAGCGGAATATGAAGCCTACGAAGAGACGGTAAAGAGTAAAATTAAGCGAACCATGGAACTTGCCATTGATGATGATATCTCTTCGTACGTGGACGGTACTTTTATCGAATCAGTTATGTTTTCCAATAAGAAAGTGGAAGCCTATGGTGAGGGTGAACCGGAAGTCCTCACACCTATGGAAGAGAATCCACGTGTAAAACAGATAGCAAAAAAACATCGATATGCCTTTGATGAAAATGGCAAAGCTTATCCTGCGGCACGGACATACGCATACCGGGACGGAATCTTTGAAGCGATGATTGATCGGTTCTACAAAGATCCTTCCATGGTTGCTTATGGAGAGGAAAACCGTGACTGGGGCGGCGCTTTTGCATGCTACCGCGGACTGACCGAAGCACTTCCGTATCACCGGCTCTTTAACTCTCCCATCTCAGAGGCTTCCATTGTGGGTAGCGGAGTGGGATATGCCATGTCCGGCGGACGTGCGGTGGTTGAGCTGATGTACTGTGATTTTCTCGGCAGGGCTGGAGATGAAGTTTTCAACCAGATGCCGAAATGGCAGTCCATGAGCGCCGGCGTTCTGGACATGCCCCTGGTGCTGCGGGTTTCCGTGGGTAATAAATACGGGGCCCAGCATTCACAGGACTGGACAGCCTTGGTAGGCCACATCCCCGGACTGAAGGTTATGTTCCCGGCAACCCCCTATGATGCAAAGGGGATGCTGAATACGGCACTAAATGGAAGTGATCCGGTGGTCTTCTTTGAGAGTCAAAAACTGTACGGTATCGGGGAAGAGTTTGAGAAGGACGGAGTTCCTGAAGGCTACTACGAAGTGCCAGAAGGTGAACCTAAGCTGCGTCGAGAAGGGAGCGATCTGACTATTATCAGTCTGGGAGCTACTCTCTATCCCGCCATGGAAGCGGCGGAGGAGCTGAAAAAAACTTACGGCCTGGAAGCGGAAGTAATTGACCTGCGTTTTATTAATCCCCTCAATTATGAGGTACTTATTGAATCAGTTAAAAAGACAGGACGGGTGATTATAGCCTCCGATGCCAGCGAACGCGGTTCGTTCATGCATACTGTGGCATCTCATCTAGGCAGGCAGGCTTTTGATTATCTTGATGCACCGCCCCTGGTAATGGGATCCCGGAACTGGATAACTCCTCCCGCAGAGATGGAAGAGCTGTTCTTTCCCCAGAAAGAGTGGATCATTGATGCAGTTCATGAGGAAATTCTTCCTCTGGAAGGTCATAATGTTTCAACGGTACAGACAAACAGTGATTACAAGCGGCGTAATAAACTGGGAGTATAACACTAAGGAATAAGAACCTGAGCACAGGGTGAAAACCATCCTGTGCTATTTGTATATAAAAGGTAATAATAGTATTTAATAAGCACATACTATTATTGGAGCAGAATTGTAAGTAAAAAAAAGAGGAAAACCATGAAAATTTCCTATGATTCAGTAATTGAGGCCCTGCAGCATCCGAACAGGACCGTACGCATACAGGCGGCCAACGCTATCGGAGAACTGATTACCAAGGGAAAACTGACCCGGACAGTTTCCGGCGAGGTTAATAATCATATTCATACCACCTATTCATTCAGTCCCTATGAACCTGCCATGGCAGCATACAAAGCCTGGCAAGCGGGGTTGACCATAGTTGGAAGCATCGACCATGACAGCGTGTCCGCTGCGGAAGAGATGAAAGCAGCTGCTGCAGGTATCGGGATAGCCTCCACTGTGGGTTTTGAAGTGAGAACAAGTTTTCTTGATACCCCCCTGGCGGATCGCAAAATAAATAATCCTGATGCCCCTGGAATTGCCTATATGGTAGTCCATGGAGTACCGAGTCAAGCCATTGAGAAGTGCAGAGAATTTCTAAAACCCATTAACAAGGTCAGGAATGAACGCAGTTCCCGTGAAGTGGATGCCATGAATGAATTGCTTGCAGGGAAGGGGATCTCTCCCATCAGTTTTGAAGATCATGTAAAGCCCCTCTCCCACGCGGAGGAGAACGGCAGTATTACCGAAAGGCACATACTTTCTGCTTTGGCAGGGACGATCATGGAAGAAATCGGTACAGGCGAGGCTTTGATAAGCTATCTCCAAGAGATCTTGGGAGTGAAACTCAGCGGCAGAATATTGGAATATCTAGCGGATAGAGATAATCCGCATTACCGTTACGATCTGCTTGGCGTGCTGAAAGCTAATTTCCTGCCGAAATTCTATATAAGCCCCGATCCGGAGGAGATCCTGCCGGCAAGGGATGTGGTGCAATTCGCCCGTTCCATACATGCCATACCAGCCTATTCCTATCTGGGGGATGTGAAAGAGAGCCCCACGGGGGATAAAAAGGCGGAGCAGTTTGAAGACTCTTATCTGGACGAACTTTTTGATGTGCTTGTAAACGATCTGAAATATCCGGCGATAACGTATATGCCTCCTCGGAATACGAAGGAGCAGCTCAAACGTCTGCAGAAACTGGCTGAACACCATGGGCTGATGCAGATCAGCGGTGTTGATATTAATTCATCCCGTCAGAAATTCAATTGTCCTGAACTGCTTGAACCGGAATATGCCCACCTTATTAGTTCTGCATGGGCGCTGGTGGCGCATGAGAAGCTGGCTTCATACAAGCCGGAACTTTCAATTTTTCATCCCGAGAACCCCTTAGCCGGACGCACACTGAATGAACGACTGGAAGTCTATGCAGATCTTGGAAAACGGATGGATCCGAAGGAGCCGGAAAGTATCTGGGCATTAGCACAAAAGGAGTTAAACATATGAATGGATCAGTTCTAAAAGATGATATACAAACATGCAGCACCTGGCCGGAATTGACAGCTCTTTTTCTGAGAGGGCTGACTTTTGACGGAGAAAAAGGACTTTTTGTCAATTATCATGTAGGCAAAGCGCCGGATAAGACAAACTCAGGAGCAGTGAACCTGCATATTTCTGCAAAGGGGAAGTCAGCGCAAAACGAAGATGATATTGAGGCTTTTCTGGGTGAACTGAAAAAAATGGTAGACGCTCATATGCTGGAGTATGATCAATATCCCGAAAGACTAACCCTTACAGATGCTTCAGGGGATTGCTGGTTCTCTCTGGCAGATAGCTTTGATACAGCTGAATCAGATGCCGGTGCGGACAAACGGCCTTCAAATCATAAGCCAATATCCCGTGATGATGTGGTACGGGGGAAAATAGCTGTTGTCACCGGCGGAGCCCAGGGCTTCGGTGAAGGCATGGTGCATGGGCTTGTGGAAAACGGCTGTTTCGTCTTTATTGCAGACATGAATCTGAAGGGAGCGGAAAAGCTGGCGGAGACAGTGAATCTCGAAAAGGGGTATACCGCTGCAAAGGCTTTGGAGGTGAATGTAACCGATGAAGCATCTGTAGCTGCAATGATGAAACAGATAGCTTTGAAAGCTGGAGGAATAGATGTTTTTATCAGCAATGCCGGTGTCTTGAGGGCAGGAAGCGTGAAAGAGATGACCCTGAAAGATTTCTCATTTGTTACATCGGTTGATTATACAGGCTTCTTTATTTGTACAAAGCATGCTTCCCGGCTTATGAGCAGACAGAATCAGCCTAGCCGAAACTATATGACTGATATTGTGGCAATTAGTTCCAAATCCGGGCTTGTCGGATCTAATAAGAATGGAGCGTATGCGGGTGCCAAATTCGGAACCCTCGGCTTGACCCAGAGTTTTGCGATGGAACTGGTAGAGGATAATATTAAGGTGAATGCCATTTGTCCTGGAAATTTTCTTGATGGGCCCTTATGGTCTGATCCTGAAAAGGGGCTGTTTGTGCAGTACCTCAGGGCCGGAAAAGTTCCTGGTGCAGAAAGTGTAGCTGATGTCCGCAGGGCTTATGAATCAAAAGTCCCTTTGAACCGCGGCTGCACCACAGCGGATGTGATGAAAGCTCTGCTGTATATTGTTGAACAGAAGTATGAGACAGGCCAGGCAGTACCAGTGACCGGCGGCCAGGTGATGCTGAATTAGCATGTTCAGGGCTTATACCACGGATACTTGAATCCGACATATGCATGAGTTTGAGCCGGCATATGCATGAGTATTGAGATGAATATAGAGATGAAAAAATATGGAGGAATTATGAAAACTAAATCAGTACGTTTATATGGGGTGAATGATCTTCGCCTGGAAGAGTTTGAACTTCCGGAAATGAAGGATGATGAAATTTTAGCAAAGGTTGTGACCAACAGTATCTGTATGTCCAGCCATAAAGCAGCTGAGCAAGGCGCCTCTCACAAACGGGTTCCCGATGATGTAGCTGATAATCCAATCATGGTGGGGCATGAATTCTGCGGAGAAATTCTGAGTGTCGGGAAAAAGTGGGCCGATAAGTTCAAGGTGGGAGATAGATTTTCCATCCAGCCGGCTCTTAACTACAAAGGAAGTCTTGATGCTCCGGGCTATTCCTTCCAGTATATCGGGGGAAATGCTACATACATCGTCATACCCAATGTGGTTATGGAAATGGACTGTCTCCTTCCCTATAACGGAGATGCCTTTTTCAAGGGATCCCTTTCAGAACCCGTTTCCTGCATTGTCGGAACCTATCACGCCATGTATCACATAAAACAAGGCACATATATTCATGATATGGGAATCAAAAAGGGCGGTAATATGGCAATTATCGCCGGGGCAGGACCAATGGGCCTTGGAGCCATAGATTATGCCGTTCATAACGAGGATCGTAAACCAGGACTGCTGATTGTAACGGATATTGATCAGGATCGTTTAGACAGGGCTGCCCAGCTGCTGCCTGTGGAGGAGGCTGCTGAAAACGGCGTTGATCTGCGCTACATAAACACCAGCAGCTATGATGATCCTGAGGCGTATATGATCGGGCTTACGGGTGATCAGGGCTATGATGATATCCTTGTTATGGCCCCTGTGAGACCTCTCGTAGAACAAGCGGACAGACTGCTTGCCAAAGACGGCTGTCTCAACTTCTTTGCAGGCCCCAATAAATCCGATTTCTCCGCAGCCTTGAATTTCTACAATGTCCATTACATGGGACATCATCTTGTAGGCACCAGCGGCGGTAATACTGATGATATGCGGGAGTCCTTGGAGATGATGGAGAAAGGTCAGCTGAATCCGGCGGGTATGATAACCCATATCGGCGGTATTGATGCGGTTTCCCAGACAATAATCGATTTACCTGATATTCCTGGTGGAAAGAAACTGATATATACACATATTGACCTCCCCCTAACGGCTATAAGTGATTTTGCAGAAGCCGGTAAGAAAAATCCGCTCTTTGCAGAGCTGGATAAGATTGTAAAACGGAATAACGGACTATGGTGTACGGAAGCTGAGCAGTATCTTCTGGAGCATGCCGGTTAAAACATGCCGACTTACATATGCTGGTTAAAAATACCAGTTTAACTAAGCAGGTAATCAATCTGCTTGGCAGAAAAACTTGCAGAGATGGATGAATAAGGAGGTTTCATGAAGAAGTATATAGCCATAGATTTAGGTGCATCCAACGGCCGCGTCATTGTAGGAGATCTTGAGCAGTTTGAAGTGCTGAATCGTTTCGTTACCCGGAATGAAAAAGTGCATGGAAGTGTATACTGGGATATCCTGTATATATTTTCGGAAATCAAGAAGGGCTTGGCCAAGGCGTTCTCCAAGTACGGAGATGAAATTGTATCGATTGGTATTGATACATGGGGCGTTG
>JAIPFU010000021.1 GCA_021736505.1 Spirochaetia bacterium
TGTCTAGATTTTGATGTACCGCATAAAACGATACCTGCGGCTGCTGTATTCTGGACGTCGCATTTATACGTATTGGGCTACTATCAATGCTAAAGCGATACCAGCTGCAACCGAACTGTAATAAGTTACGTACCAAGCTACTTTATTCATATGAGCACCCTCCTGTGTGTTTTTGTTTTTCTCTCTATGTAATCTATAAAATTTTATCGATAAAAAATCAAGAGGTTTACAGCAAAAAAAGTAAAAATTTTCGCGTATTTCCACTAATTCTTAAAAATATTTGCGGAATACCTGCATTTGTGGGGAATTGGGTTCTTATTTTGATGATGCTATTACCGAATGGATGATTCAAGATTGCTATACTGAGAACTTAATTAAGATTAATTTGGTTTGAAAATGATACAACAATTTTCAAAAGGAAGGCAATAAACTATACTAATATAGTATTAGTAGGAGGTGTGACGTGCCAAGAGGTAGAACTCGAAAAATTCATGATGTAAAGCAACGGCTTATTGAGAGGATTACTTCAGATTACTTTCAGCCTGGTGATAAATTTTTTTCAATTAGATATATATCAATAACTTTTCAAATTAGCTATCAGACAGTCTATAGACTTGTTAGGGAATTGGCTGAAGAAGGATATATACAATTGCGTCCTTCTTCAGGAGCCTTTATTGCCGGGAAAACAGAAAAGTATGAAGGAGTACAGTTTTTTTTTCATGAAAGAGCAAAACGGAAAGATAGTTTTGGCCAAATGGTACTGAAATATTTAGTTCATCGCCTAGAACGGTTAGAAATTTCTTATAAAATAACATATCTTTATAGAAATCAATCATGTACTATTGATAAGAGCTGGTATCCAGTTCTTTGGGAAACATCCCATCTGATAAACAGTTTAGTTGAAAATAAGCGGTACTGTTTATTGATTAATGAACGGCCAAAACCTGGTACAGCAGCAACCTTTGTTGACAGTATATCACTTGATGATTTTTCTGGGGGAGTAACTGCAGGAGAAATATTTCGAAATATGCAAAGTATAAAAAAACCGGTTGTTATTTCTGGTCCTGAGAGTGATCTTCGTAGTATTGCCAGGGTTCAGGGGTTTCTATCTCAGTTTCCTCAAGCTTTTGTATTATCTGCGGGAAGTTGGGATTTCGAAGATGGGTACAACACATATTGTAAACTTGCAACATTTAAACCGGATGCATTATTCTGCTGTAATGACCGTTTGGCTTCTGCTGCAGTGTCCTGCATCTATGAAGCAGGATATCTTCGAATTCCAATAATTGGATTTGATGATGCCCCGGTATCCCTTCAGTGTAATATTAGTACAATATCTATTCCTTGGGATGAACTTGCTCGAATTGGTTCAGAAGTTTTAAAAAAACGAATTGGAAATGATACAAGCTCAACAATTAATTATATCCTTATAACTCGTCCAATTATTCGTGGTGATAACGTGAATTATAATCCTGTGCAAAACAGCAGACTCCGATAGCACCGGAAAATTCCTTCAGTTGAGCAGGAATTATTCTTACTTTGTGTCCTGCAGGCTGCCATTCATATGTATTTACATAGTCTTTCAGGGGGCCAAATAAACTTTCTCCCGCCTCTGCAATGCCCCCGCCAATAATAATGAATTCAGGGTCAAGAATATTTATTATTCCAGCAATTGCACAAGCCAGTGTATGTACTGATGTAAGCCAATACTGTTCTGCCTCAGATTCCCCAGCTTTGAAGCGTTCAACCAATTCTTTAGTAGAGGATACATATCCATTAGTGCGTTTTTTAACGGACGCTTCTCCTATTGCATCTTCTAAGCTGCCAGGCATGTTACATATATCAGGTGAACCGTGAATATTTACTGAGATATGACCTAGATGCCCTGCCCGACCTATATTTCCATGGAGTAAATGACCATCAACTATGGCTGCGCCTCCAACTCCCGTTCCAAGAGTAATCAGAGTTGCTTGTTTAGACCCCTTTGCAGCCCCAATGCAGATTTCGCCATAAAGTGCTGCATGGGCATCATTAAGGATTTGGATATCAACTGATGAATTAAGTGATTCTGCCCAATTTAATCCTTCGAGACCGTGGAGCCGCCCCGGCATATGTGCTATGTGAGTTTTCTGATAATCTGTCAGGCCTGGAGCAGCCAGTCCAATCCACGAAGGAGAACTTTTCATTTCTTTTGTAAACTCTTGAATTCTATTATGTATACATGCTGTCCATTGAGATGGGGTTTCATTAGTATTGATAATATGTGTTTTGATAATTTCTCGATTTTCCATTACTATCGCTGATTTAAGCCGATTTCCCCCAAGATCAATACCTATTCCATATTTCATAGCTGCTCCTGTAGCATTGTTGGATTGATTTTCATTATAGGTGATTCAATGAGATAAAGAAATAAAAAAGATTTATATCATATCAGATATTACGTAAAATTATATTATATAAGTTGAGATTCCTTGAAATCATGATATAATTCTAATGAAATTACTAATCTGGAAAATAGGAGGCTTCATTGACTCAGCGCAATAGGGTTATGACAGCATTAGCTCAGCAGGAGCCGGATAAAATTCCTTTTGATTTTTCTTCAACAAATGTATCGGGTATAGCCATTCAGGCATACCGAAGGTTAGTTCAGGAAATGAACTTCCAAGATGAAGAAATTACTACTTGGGATATGATCCAGCAGTTAGCAAAACCATCGGAACAATTTTTAAGAAAATTTAAAACAGAATTTCGAGGTCTTCTGCCTTATTATTATGCAAATATTCCGCTTCCTGAAGGTAGTGATCTTTGGAATAAAGTCCATGAACAGAGAAAAGGTTTTTTCTTTTATAGAGATGAGTGGCAGATAGAGTTTCGGTTTAAACCTGGGCAAGATCTTTACTATACTAGAATTTTAGGCCCCTTGGATGGTGAAACTATAAGTACGGATCAAATAGAAACTTTTATAGGACCGCAGGGTGATGAACCATGGCGATATTCAGGAATGGCGGAGAAAGCTGAAGAATACAAAAATAATGATTATACAGTTCTGATTAGATCTGTATGTTCTGGATTATGCGAAATGGGGGCTAAACTTAGAGGTATGGATTCGTTTTTTTTAGATCTTGCTCTAAACGAATCTGCTGCTGAGAAGCTCATAGAGCAGATATTTTTGGTTAAATTAAAATATTGGCAAAAACTTCTTAGTGACTTTGGTGAATCAGTGGATATAATTGTAGAGGCTGATGACTACGGCTCTCAGGAAGCATTACTATTATCGCCCAATATGTTCAATAGATTCTTCAAACCATATTGGAAAACCTTATTTTCTGAGATTAAGAAAATAGCACCACATGCAAAAATATTTTTTCACTCCTGCGGAGCAATACGGCCGCTTATTCCAGATTTTATTGATATGGGTGCTGATATCCTTAATCCAATTCATACTCGTGCCAAAGGTATGGAGCCATTAGGCTTAAAGCGTGATTTTGGAAGGGAAATCTGTTTTTGGGGTGGCGGCATAGATACGCAGCAGGTGTTGCCGAATGGAACTCAGGAAGAAGTAGCTGATGAGGTTAAACGCAGCATAGATGTTCTAGCTCCAGGTGGGGGATGGGTATTTTCTCCTATCCATAATGTACAGGCTGATGTTCCCCCAGAGAATTTTTTAACAATGTATAGAACATTTATGGAAAATCGGTAAATAGAGGAGATTATGAATGGAAAAAAAGTGGAAGATAGCTGGAATAAATTTCGCTCATATGCATATGGGTGATAATCTTCGAATGGTTCATGAACATCCAAAAGCAGAAATTGTTGGTATTTGTGATGAAAACGTGAAAAATATGAAAGATGCTGTAGATAATTTTGGGCTATCTAAGGAAAAGGTTTTTACGGATTACAAGCGTTGTATAGAGCAGACAGAACCCGATATTGTTATTTTATGTCCACCGACTGCAGAACATGCATTGTGGGTTGAACGAATTGCTTCCTACGGTGTGCATGTACTGCTCGAAAAGCCCTTTGGAGCCTCTACAGAAGAAGCAGACAGAATAATTAGTACTATGGAAAAAAGTGGAGCCTATCTTGCAGTAAATTGGCCTTTAGCTTGGTACCCGCCTCATGTAACTGCAAAACAGCTTATAGATGAAGGTGCTATAGGAACGGTTAGAGAAGTACATTATTATGACGGGAACCGTGGTCCTTTGTGGCATGGAGCTGATAAAGTTACTGCAACAGAAGAACAAGTAGCCAAGGAAAAACCTCGTTCATGGTTCTATAAAAAGGAAGAAGGAGGAGGGTCATTGCTGGATTATTTGGGATATGGAGTTACTTTGGGCACATGGTATCTCGAAGGGAAAAAACCTTTGGAAGTTGTTTCGGTTATCGATGAAAATGAAGAATTAGAAGTGGATGAACATAGTATAACCACTGTTAGATACGACACAGGGCTTTCAAAATTTGAAACTCGCTGGGGGACATTTTCTGATCCATGGACACATCAGCCGCAACCGAAATGCGGTTTTGTAATTGTAGGAAGTAGGGGAACAATAAGCAGCTATGACTTCGAACAGCACGTTATTTTGCAGACAGCAGAAAGTATTGAAGGGGCAAAAATACCTGCTAAGGACCTGCAATCTCCAAACAGAAATCCTGTTGAATATTTTATTGACTGCATCAAGACAGGCCGGCAGGTAGAAGGACCTTTAAGTCCAGAAATCAGTAGAATAGGACAAGTTATTGTTGATGCGGCATATGAAAGTGCCCATGAGAAACGGCGAGTGTCCCTTAAGGATTTTCAATGGGGATCTGGGAGGTAAGCTAATGGCAGAAAGAACAAAGGAAAGCTCCTATGGACTTGGGGAGCGTACAAAACGGGAGAAGGTTCAAGCTCCAGATTTGCCATACAGGCCACAGAAGACAAAGAATTATAATCCTCCAATTGGATTAATCGGATGCGGCGGAATTTCTCAGCAGCATCTAACGGCTTATAAGAAAGCAGGTTATCAGGTTTCAGCATTATGCGATCCAATAATTGAAAAAGCAGCCAAAGCCCGCGATATGTACTATCCCAAAGCTGACATTTTTTCTGATTATCAGGATGTACTTAAAAGAAATGATATTCAGGTAGTTGATATAGCTACCCATCCTGAATTGAGATATCCAATAATGGAAAAAGCGGTTAACGCTGAGAAGCATATACTTAGTCAAAAACCCTTTGTACTAGAATTGGAAAAGGGAAAAAAACTTGTAGATATGGCTGAAAAAAGAGGTGTGAAAATTGCTGTAAATCAGAATGGAAGATGGGCTCCTCATTTTTCTTATATGCGCAAGGGGATTGAAGCAGGTCTGATAGGTGATGTTGGTGCAGTACATATGTCCGTAAGTTGGAATCATAATTGGGTTGCAGGTACGCATTTTGAAGATATGCAAGACTTAATTTTATTTGATTTCGGCATACACTGGTTTGATATGTTAAATGTTTTTATGCGTGGTAAAAATATAAAAGAGGTTTATGCCTTAAAAGAAAAATTCCCTGATCAGAAAGTACGTCCTCCTATGCTTGCAGAGGTTCTTATCTCTTTTGATGAAGGGGTAGGCAGTATCACTTTTGATGCAGATACTATCTATGGAGAGGAAGACAGAAGTGTAGTAATTGGACGAGAAGGTACGTTCTGCAGTACTGGCCCGGATCTGAATGAACAAAAAGTCATCCTTTACAGATCCCAAGGAGTATCAACTCCAGAACTAAAAGGAACGTGGTTCCCTGATGGCTTTCATGGAGCAATGGCCGAATTATTGTGTGCGGTTGAACAGGATCGTGAACCCGATAATAGTGGAAGAGATAATTTACACAGCCTTTCTTTATGTTTTGCGGCACTGGAAAGTGCTTCATCAGGAAAGCCTGTTGAACCAGGCGCAATAAAAAGTGTAATTAAAAGAATAAGAAAATAACAGTACTTTTAAAGTAATAAAAAAAACTTGACAAACTTATTAGATAAGTTACAATATGTTGACTAAAAAGTGGATAGAAGGTAAAGCATGAGTAAGACAATTGGTATTGATATAGGCGGCACAAAAATTGCTATTGGTATTATTGATGCTGAAGGTAAAATCATTGATGAGAAGAAAATACCTACTCATTCTCAAAAAAAGTTTTCATATTCTTTTTTTAGAATTTGTCAAGTAATTGATGCTTTAATAGAAAAGTACTGCAGTTCTTTTGATGAATTTTCTGGTATCGGAGTTGGTTGTGCGGGACCCTTGGATTTACTTAATGGGAGAGTAAGTAATCCTTACACTCTTCCCGGGTGGGATGATGCCCCAATAAAGGCCATGCTTGAAGATCGGTACAAGTGCACTGTGGTACTGGAAAACGATGCAGATGCTGCACTTTTAGGAGAACTTAAGGTAAGGAGTACAAAGTGGGAAAGTGTTATCATGCTTACCTTCGGTACTGGTGTAGGAGGTGCTGTATACCACAATGGGGAAATTTTCAGAGCTGAATCAAATGGACATCCTGAACTTGGCCATGTAGTTGTTTCAGAACAGATGAGTAATTGTTACTGCGGAACAAACGGTTGTCTTGAATCGGTTGCTTCCGGTTCAGCACTAACCCGTAAAGCAAAAGATGCAGGATACAAAGATTTTCCTGACTTCATTAATTCTAATGAGGATAGCTTAGGAGAGGAATTAATAAATTATAAAAAAGAAATTCTTGACAATTGGGTACGGAATGTTACCCACGCACTTTGGAATTTCATGCATACTTTCTATCCGCAGTTGATAATTCTCGGCGGTGGTGCGATGGAATCACTATTTGATCTTGTTTACGAAGAGATACAGGAAAAACTGCGGAAGAGTACATTCTGCAGTAATGTAATTCTTGAGAAAGCGCTAATGGAAGGGAAAGCGGGGATGATTGGAGCTGCTTCTTTGGTTGATAATCAGGGATATTTACGGGAAATTGCGCCTGAAAATATTTAAAATGGTCATATCGGGTAAATCTGATAACGGTTTACATCGAATGAATAGACAACTTGATCATACGATCAAGAGAAAAAAATGGAGGTCATTATGATGAAAAAGGTAATGATGGCAACAGCAGTATTGCTGCTTGTCGGCGGTATGGTGTTTGCTGCAGGTGCTCAGGAAAAAGATGAAGGATTTGTTATTGGTATTAGTAACAGCTGGGTTGGTAGTGAGTGGAGAACTCAAATGGTAGACCAGACTCTTGCAGTAGCTGAAGAATATAAGGCTGAAGGTCTGATTGATGAAGTAATAGTGCAAAGCACTGATGTAAGTCTTGAGGGACAAATAGATCAGATCAGGAATTTGATTGCAAAAGGCAGTGACATTATTCTAGTCAACCCTGCTGATGCAAGGGCTTTCAACCCAGTATTTTCTGAAGCAAAACAGCAGGGAATCACTGTAGTTGCAACTGATACAGAAGTATCTTCTCCTGATGCTTATAATGTAGCTATTGATCAGAAGACTTGGGCAATGACATCTGCAAAATGGCTTGCAGAAAAATTAGATGGAGAAGGTAATGTAGTTGCTATTAACGGAGTATCAGGACATCCTGCCAATACAGCTCGTATTGAAGGGTACAGAGAAGTATTTGGTGATTATCCAGGTATTGAGATTCTCAACGAGGTTAGCGGACAATGGGACAGTGCTATCGGTATGGCTGCAATGCAGGATATGCTTGCAACATATCCCGATATTGATGGAGTCTGGGTACAGGATGGTATGACTGAAGGTGTTTTTACTGCACTGCAGAATGCAGGAAGAGATGATATTGTATCAGTAGGTGAAGCAAGAGTTGGATTTTTAAGAAGATGGGATGAAGAAAATCTAGATACTATTGGTGTTGCAAATCCTCCTGGATGTATGGCATCTGCTCTTCATGTAGCAATGCAGCTCGCTCAGGGTGAAGAAATTAAGGATGGAGTACTGGAAGGCCCTTATGGTAATACAATATATCTTCCCATTCCTGTAGTTGTAACCAACGATAACTTTGATGAGGTATTTAAAGAATACAAAGATAAACCTGATTATTTCGCTGTTGACGGTTTTATTTCCAGGGAAAAAGCAGAATCCTATTTTAAATAAATAAAAGGGGAGACGATATGCTGATGTTTAAGGCTTCAGGGGTGAATAAGAAATATGGTGAAGTTGTAGCCCTTGAAAATATGGACTTTTCACTGCAGGAAAGTGAGATACACTACCTTGTTGGAGCTAACGGCTGTGGTAAAAGCACACTTTGCAAAATCATATCTGGGGTGGTTTCCCCGGATTCAGGTACTTTAGAAATTGGAGATACTCCGTTAAAATTCTTCAGTCCCGATGAAGCTAAAAGACAGGGCATATCAGTTGTTTACCAGGAGTTAAGCCTAATACCTCAGTTAACAATTGAAGAAAATATTCTTTTGGGAATTGAGCCCAAAAAAGAACCTTTTGGTCTTGTTGATAGAGAGGGCTGTACAGCAGCAGCCCTCCGTCAACTTGAGCCGTTCAAGAGTGTACTTAATCTAGATGAATCCTATGTTAAGAAAAAAGTTTCAGAAATACCAATAAACGAACAACAGATTGTTGAAATAGCAAAAGCGCTTGCTAGAGAGCCCAAGCTTGTAATCTTTGACGAAGCTACGGCTTCTTTGCATAAACAGCAGGTAGATGTATTTTTTTCAATATTAAGGGATTTAAAAACTCAGGGAGTCTCAACCATTGTCATATCACACAAAATGGAGGAAATAACTGAAATTGGTGATCGAGTAACAATAATGAGAAGCGGGCATCTAGTAAAAACTGTTCCGGTTAAAGAGATTACCGGAGAAGAAATTATAAACTTAATGGTTGGCGATCAGCAGCTTCTGAAGAGAAAACGGAATGGAACAGAAGTAGATTACGACGTAAAAGTACTTGAAGTTCAGGGACTGAAAGCAAGAAATATTAATAATGTATCCTTTTCTCTGCATAGAGGAGAGGTTCTTGGTCTAGGAGGACTGCAGGGACAAGGCCAGGCTGAAATTCTGCTTTCTTTATTTGGAATTAATCCTGTGGAATCTGGAATTTTACGACTTAACGGCAAAGAAGTTACTATTGCTTCTACTGTAGATGCAATTAAACATTCTTTAGCATATATATCCGGTGATAGAAAAAAAGCAGGTGTATTTCTTGTACGAAGCATATTTGAGAATCTTGTTCTAAGCTTTTTAATTAAGACAAAACGTAAAATCTTTTCTAGGAAAAAGATGGAAGCTGAGATTATGCCATTCATCAATAAAATTGGAATGAAGTTTGGTAAGTTGACTGATGAAGCAGATTCTCTGAGCGGCGGTAATCAGCAGAAAGTTGTCATAGGTAGGTGGCTGATGACAAAACCTGCTGTATTACTCTTAGATGATTCAACTAAGGGAATAGATGTGCGTGCTTCAAAAGATTTTTATGATATTATGCATACCCTTTGTAAAGAAGGTATGTCTGTAATTTGGCACTCTTCTGAGGATATTGAGCTGTTAAATAATACTGACAGGATTCTTGTAATTGACGGTGGGAAAATTGTTGATGAACTAAGAGACGACCGGCTCAATGAAGTTGAATTATACCGATCGGCATTAGATTCCAAAAAGGTCAATACGGGTGAAATGGAGCAAAGGTTAAATAAATGAAGCAGAAGAAAGTAAATAGATTGCAAGCCCTTAAACAAATGGTTAGTAAACCGTACTTTTTGTCCTTAGTAATACTGGTTTTTTTCTTTATTCTGCTGGGTTTTCTAGGACGGAATTACTATTCTCCTTATAATTTGACAACAAAGTTCAGGTTGTGGATTCCACTGATCCTGGTTACCCTTGGACAAACTTTTGTAATACTAGGCGGTGGATTGGACCTTTCTGTTAGTTCGCTACTTGCTCTTGTTAATGTTGTAACAGTAAAAGTTCTAATGATGTTAGGGGCCACTCCGTTGGCAGGAGCCATTGCTATAGGTCTAGGACTTGCAGTGGGGCTTGCTGCAGGATTTGTTAATGGGTTCTTAGTATCAAAACTTAGGTTTCCTCCACTTATATCTACCTATGCAACAAGGATAATTTGGGCAGGTTTAGCTATTCGTGTTATGGAGCAGTCCGGAGGGGAGGTTCCTATTGAATGGTACCAGATATATTCATCAGTAATTCTTATAGTCCCATTCAGTATGCTGCTGCTGTTTGTACTTATGTTGGGAATAAGGTATTTAAATCGATCTGGATTTGTCACACAGTTGAAAGCTTGCGGAGGGAATATATATGGAGCATATGAATCCGTATTACGGGTAAATGCAATAAGGATAAAAAGCTATATGCTTAGTGGTTTTTTTACCGCTGTAGCTGCAGTATGCATAGTATCAGAAACTGTAACAGGAAATCCTCTTGCCGGCGGTGGGTATGAATTAGAGTCCATAAGCGCGGTAGCATTAGGGGGAACATCATTGGCAGGTGGTACTGGAGGCTTTTTTGGCAGTATATTAGGTTCAATTGTTTTGAAGCTAATCAATGATGTAATCTTTTTTGCTGGTTTAGGAGTGAATTTTCAGGTTTTAGCCCAGGGATTAATTATTATAATAGCTCTTGCAGTCGGCGGTATGCTTACAAACCGTAAAAGCAATATAAAAAGGGGCAGTTTATGATCAGGATACGTGCAAATACTGCAGTTGGAGTAATTAAAAGTGGAATTCGAAAACCTTCGGTAATTGCGTTACTGCTTTGTATTGTTCTTCTCATTATTGGAAACATAATATCCCCGGGGTTTTCAAGTTTTAGTTTGATAATAAATATTGCAGTTGTTGCTTCCTTTGTAGGTTTTGTTTCCGGTGGACAAAATCTCGTAATTCTTGGAGGGGCGAACGGACTGGATCTCTCTGTTGGCAGGTTTGTAACTCTTGGTGCCATTATCGGGGGCGTGGTTTCTCAGCAGCAAGATCAAAGATTGATTTTAGCATTTTTCGCTGTGATGGCTGCCACTTTTCTGTTGGGTGTAGTGAATGGAATCGGAGTAACTTTTTTCCGAATTCCTCCTTTGGTTATGACGATGAGTATGTCTATCGTAGTTATTGCAATTATTCGTTTCATAACAGGAGGTATTTCAGTACCCGGTGCCTCTGATTTGCTTCAGGTAATAATAACGGGAAGAATTTTCGGTATTCCGGGAATTCTCTTTATTTGGGCAATATTCATTTGTTTAATGAGTTGGCTTTTGCACAATACTTCTTTTGGATTCAAGCTTTATGCCATCGGAGCTAATGATTATGCAGCAGAATTAGCAGGAATACGAGTAAATCCATTGAGAATTCTACTGTATGGGCTTTGTGCAATGATAGCAGGTATTACTGGATATCTTTATTTAGGATATCTTGCCTCAGTATATAATATTACATTGGGTGACAAATTTACCCTTACATCTGTAATAGCCGTTGTTGTCGGTGGAACCTCATTATCAGGTGGTAAAGGCGCATATATTGGAGTTGCAATAGGTGCTTTTCTCTTGCAGTTAATGAACAGTTTTCTGGTAACTGTAAAAATTGAACAAAGTATGAGAAGTGTGCTTTTTGGAATTATTTTACTAATAATTATTTTTGCTTATGGAAGAGAAAAGAAAATGCAGCATTAATTGCTGCGGATGAACTTTAAATGAAGTTAAGAAAATAGTAAATGTTTATGAAAAGGAGGTTTTTACGATGGGAAAAACAAAAATTGCATTAGCAGGAGCAGGGTTTATATCTCATATACATATGGAGTCATATATGAGGTTTGTTCCTGATGCTGAAATTGTAGCTGTGTACAGCAGAAGTGAAGCATCTGCATCTGCTTTTGCCGAACAGTATAATATTTCTGCTTGGTATACAGATTACGGACAGATGCTTAAGGAAACAAATTGTGAAATTGTAGATATATGCCTTCCAAATTTTCTTCATCACAAGGCCACACTGAAAGCTGCAGAAAGCGGGCGACATGTTATTATTGAAAAACCGTTGTGTGTAACATTGAAAGAAGCGGATGAAATGATTGAAGCATGCAAAAACGCTGGTGTTAAATTGATGTATGCTGAGGAGTTGTGTTTTGCTCCAAAATATGAACGAGTAAAATCCTTAGTAAATGAAGAAGGTGCTGTCGGCAAAGTATATATGATTAAGCAGTCAGAAAAACATTCAGGGCCGCACAGTGACTGGTTTTATGATGTATCACAATCCGGCGGTGGTGTGCTTATGGATATGGGTTGCCATGCTGTCGCATGGATGAGATGGATTCTTGGAGGAAGTCCTAGGGTAGTATCGGTATATGCCACTATGCAGTCTGTTCTTCATAGTAATCGTTCACGGGGTGAAGACAACACAGTAATGGTTTTAGAATTTGAAGATGATGTTATCGGCGTCGCTGAAGATAGTTGGGCTAGACACGGTGGTATGGATGATAAAATAGAAATTTACGGCGACGGCGGCGTAACCTATGCAGATTTGTTTATGGGGAATTCTACGCTTACATATAGTCTTGAAGGATATGGTTATGTTGCTGAAAAAGCAGGGACTTCAAAGGGTTGGACATTTACTATGTTCGAAGAGGCGTTTAATCAAGGTTATCCACATGAATTATTACACTTTATAGATTGTATCCGCAATAATAAACAACCGAAAGTTACTGGAGAGGATGGACGTGCAGTTTTAGAGATTCTTTATGC
Organism: Spirochaetia bacterium; assembly: GCA_021736505.1. The sequence goes on from JAIPFU010000021.1 coordinate 12,709, forward strand.
TGCTTATGCTTCTGCAGGTGAGGGTAAAAAAATACATTTACCTTTTCATTCAGATAAGGAAGTACCTGTAGACTTATGGCGAAAAGAGAACATCAAGAAAAAGGATCCTATAATTTGAAAAATATAATATGGAAATTCTGTGCACAGCATGAGCAGTATATACAAACGGCAGCATCAATACTAACAGAGCAAATTATTAAAAAACCCAATTCTCTATTTACACTTGCTACTGGTCAATCCCCTAAGGATGTCTATACTCGTTGGGTTCAGGAGATAAAGGAACAAAAGATAAATACTGAACAAATGATAATCCATAAACTAGATGAATGGGTTGGGTTGCCTTCTGGACATAAAGGTACATGTGAAAGGTTTTTACAAGAAAACGTGCTTGACCCGTTGTCTATTGATATGTCCCATTACTTATCAGTTTCTGCAGAGACTGAAGAACCGAAAAATGAATCAGACCGAATGCATAAAGAATTAGAGAAAAAAGGGTATAGTGACGTATGTGTTCTTGGTTTGGGTAGAAATGGGCACTTGGGGTTGAATGAACCAGGTGAATTTCTGTATCCTAATACATATACGGCAGAACTGAGTAACAGTTCACAAAATCATGCTATGCTGTCAGGTGCGAAGGTGTTTTATGGTATTACCATGGGTATAGGTGAAATATTAAGATCAAGGCATATTGTGCTTCTTGTAAGCGGAACTGAAAAGGAAAAAGCTGTAGAAAGTCTATACAGTTCAGCTATTAGTACCCAGAATCCTGCATCTTTCCTTTTTCTGCATCCAAAAGTGACCATTGTTCTTGATCAGTATTACAGTGAAAAATTCTCTAATTAGGAAGGAGTTTCTGATTGAATAATAAACGCAGTTTTAATCAGAGTGCACTGAAGCAGAATAATATTGGGGTTGTACTTGATGAAATTAAACGGAAAAAGTCTATTGTAAAATCTGAGCTCTCAAGGAAGCTGCGTTTAAGTTTTTCAACTGTATCAAATATTTGTGAAACCTTGCAGGAGCAGGGGTTAATTAACATGGATTCAGTCGGTGATTCTACAGGAGGGAGAAAGCCTAAAAGTATTTTATTTCAGCCTTTTTCTAAGTATATTATTTCTTTGGATTTTAGTGTTGAGCAAGCATTACACATATCTATAGTAAATCTTGATTATAAGGTGATTCTGAATGAATGGCTATCAGGTATTTATTCATTACCACTTGAAGAAATGCTTACAAAGATAAAAGAGACGGTAATTCGTATAGCGATATCCGCGGGAGTAGATAAGGAATCAATTATTGGTGCAGGTGTAGCTGTGCCTGGAATGTATGACAAACATTTAGATACTATTTTTTATAGTACTAATTCCAGCTTGGCAAACATACGACTTCGTAAACGTTTGGAAGATGCCCTTAAAGTGCCTGTTACAATTTTGAATGATGCAAACCTTGCTGCATTAGGCCAATGTGTGCTTGCAGCACAGCCCAAAAGCAATCTATTGTTAGTATATTTTACAGAGGGAATAGGATTGGGTATTATTTATAATGGGGATATTTATTATGGAGCAAAGGGTTTTGCTGGAGAGATTGGCAATGTTCGTGTACCGTTGGAAAAAGGCTCTTGGAAGATAGAAAAGCTTTTGAATTTATCAGGTATACTGAAAAACTATAGCTTTTATTTGATTAATGGAAGAATGGGTACAGCCCAGGAAATTGAAGATATACAAGAAGACGAAGAGTACCTGTTTCAGCAGTTGCTTAAAGGCTGCTTAGAAAAAGCCTCTTGTGAATTAGCCTTCATGGAGCAAATAGGGAATTTGCTTGGGTGGCTGATTTCAGCAATAATTGATCTTATGAATCCTGATACAGTTTATATCGGTGGAAATATTGATAAATTAGTGCCCTGTTTAATACCGCATGTAAGTGAATATGTTAGAAAAAATTCCATAATTTCTCCAATTATGGATGTATCAATTGAGGCCGCATCAGTTGAAAATTTAATAGTTATTGGGACAGGTGAACTTGTATACAAAGAATGGATGTACCGTACGTTTTCTTTTTAAACAATTCTCATCTACCTGACTTCCTGGAGGTTAAATAATGAAGAAAAGCGGTCAATTTACTTTACAGGGAACCTACCTTTTGGAGTTGTATCTCATCCTCCAAAGCTTTTTCCACAAATTTATTAATCGATAGATTCAGCTTTTTTGCTGTTATAGCAACTTCTCGGTGTAATTCAGGAGATAATCGTAAATTAAATTTTCCAGAATACGGCTTTTCAGGATTAAACCCTTCTTCTAGACACCATCCTATATATTCTTCTATTGATTCAGTAAATGCAATTTCTAATTCATCAACTGTTTTTCCCTGAAATGTGATTACATCTTTTGTATTAATTATTTCTCCATGAAATATCTTAGCAGTATCATCAAACTCAACATTTCCTATATACCCCTTATATTCCATCATGGCTTTACTCCTGAATTTTCTAAAAATCTTTTCATTGATTTCACTGAACCTTATTTTACCATCCCTATTTTGATGCACCTAGCGAAAATTCAAAAATTTAAAGTTTTAACAAGTACTTGTTGTTAATCTGCAGTCAAATGCCGGTAATTACTGTTTCTTTGAAAAGCAAGTTTTGAATTCCAAGGAGTCGCTTTATTCCCAAACGGAGCGAGAGGAGGGGAAGCATTAAGATGCTTGTATTTGTGGACAAACTATTTATGATATATTATAATAGCAATATGTGTTACAGTAACGATTGTTGCAGTAATGGAGGTTGCTATGAGATTTTATAATAGAGAGAAGGAACTAGACATCCTTAATACTGCATATTCCCAATGTCAGGAAGAATATGGGTCAATAACAGTATTAACAGGTAGACGTCGTGTAGGTAAGACTCTCTTAACAAAAGAATATGTAAAAGATAAAAAGCATCTATACTTCTTCACAAGTAAAAAAGCGGAACCGATTCTATGCGCGGAACTAAAAGAAGAATATGAAAAATTTACCGGAGAGGAAATAATTGGAGAGGTGAAAAGCTTCCCCAAGCTATTCAGACAATTAGTGAAATATGGGAAAAACAATCCGTATGTTTTAATAATTGATGAATTTCAGGAATTCTATAATATAAATAAAAGTATTTACTCTGATATACAGAATATCTGGGATGAATACAAATTTAAAACGAAAGTACATATAATCTTTATTGGCTCAATATACTCTTTGATGATAAAGATATTTCAGAATGAAAAAGAACCGTTATATGGTAGAGCTGATAGAATATTATATGTAAAACCGTTTAAAGCTCAAATAATAAAAAAAATATTACTGGATAATAATGCATATAGTAACGAAAGACTATTTTTTAATTATCTACTTACTGGTGGTATTCCGAGATATCAAGAAATATTGATAAGAGCGAAATGTTTTGATCTTGAAGATATGCTGGATTTACTTTTGGAGAAAGATTCTTTCTTTATAGGAGAAGGGAAAAATTTATTAATTCAAGAATTTGGAAAAGATTATGGTATATATTTCTCGATTTTAGAAATGATTTCTGTTGGAAGAACTTCAAGAAGTGAGATTGAATCAATATTTGAAAAAAGTATAGGTGGTTATTTAGAGAAATTGGAAGTTGACTATGACCTAATAGAAAGAGTGAAGCCGATAGGGGCTAAGAAGAATAGTAAAAGGCAAAAATACAGAATTAAAGATAATTTCATTCGATTTTGGTTCAG
>JAIPFU010000022.1 GCA_021736505.1 Spirochaetia bacterium
TGGTCATTGACGAATTTGCCCTTCCCGGGGAGCCTACTGATTCTGACAGCGCCTTACCCGGAGCCCATGGCTATATTGCCGGCCTTCGTTTTGCCAAGACCCTGCCATTAGGTATGCTTCACTTGAATCTGGAGGGGGCCTATACGGACCCGTATCTCTACTTACGGGATGCCCCAGATGAAGATGATACAAGTAAATACTCCTATCCTATTGATTTTATCGTTGAACGGCGCCAGTTCACCAATGGCAGCAAGGTAATGTCGGACCAGAATTTCCTCGGCTATGAATATGGAGGGGATGCAGTTGTGATAGACCTGCAAGCTGGACTTTCATCCTTTAAGAATTGGGAGATCACCGGAGAGTTCATGTATATGCTCCATGGAACTCACAATCTGGATACTGAATGGCAAAAAGGTTCGGACGCGGCCTCAGCCGTAAGCCCGACGTCTGAATCCTTGGATGATCCGGCAAAGGATGCCGTTGAAAATACTCTTCTCCTTGAGATAGCTGGTTCATACAATTTTCTGGAAAATGCCTCCGTTTTCGGCCAGCTGAATTGGATCAGCATTCAGAATATCGACAATGTGCAATCAAACGGCGATGCCTCTGACCTGCAGGCTGCATTGGGGCTGAGCTACTCTTTTTAAAGCTTTAAATTAGGGGGTCAAGAGCTGAGAAACGCAGGGAGAGAATCCCTGCGTTTTTTCTTCTTCCATTTCAGCTTTTTACTAAGATTTACCGTTAACTATGATTTAATTACTGATTAATTAAGCGAATAAGAAACACCAAGACTGCCCTGCATATCCCAGCCTTCTTCTCCCGGCAAATTTCTTATGTTGTTTTTATGGATAAGATCATATCGCCCCCAAAGAGATAGCTTGTCGGAATGCATATACTCAGCGCTGAGACTTCCTATAATAGTCCCCTCTACAATCCCGGAGGGCGTTACAAGGCTATTATCAAAATTTTCTTCTCCATCTCCATCTCCAATAGAAGTTTGAAGAGTATTCTCCCCATGCCTCATAAAAAAAAGCTCCAGTCCTGTCCGGAACTTACCCGGCAGATCATAGCCGAGTACTGCATTCAGCACCAAGACATCACTTCCATACTCATACCCTAGAAATTTTTCTACCGGTTTAAAACCATAACCAATCACAAACTGGCGTCTGAAAGCTTTGAAATCAACCAGATCCCTGAGGTATAGATAGGGGTCTGTATATACCAATTCAATTCCCCCATGGAAATAACCTGAAGCAGCTGGAACTGTCAGACGCAGTCCTCCTAGATGCCCAAATGTATTCGGCTGAGAGTTACTCTCCAGCGGAGCCCTAGCCTGATCAATAACAAACTGATAATAGAGACCCACCCCACTTTTAAGCATAATATCAAACTCCAGAGAGGCAATTGCATTGAACATTGACCGGTTATTCAAGTTGTGGAAAATATACACCGGGTTCAGGTACTGAGGATTCAAAACCTCATTCTGATACATGACATTTTCAGTTGCTGAAATGAGTATCTGCGGCAGAGGGCGAAACTCTACTCTGTGCCCAAGAAAAGCTTTAATGCCCTTAGACTGAACTTCGTCGTCTACTTCCAGCAAAGCGGGATGTTCCAAAAATACATAGGTAATCTCATACTTGAAATTATCATGATATGAGACAAAGCGCAGATGATCGTGAAAATCCGCATGGCTGCCTAAAATAAGATTTCCCGTCTCACCATTACCCCACTCCAGCAGATCCCTGCCCAAAGAGAAATTCCAGCCCTCCCCGCCAAATGTCTGAAAGGCACGGTAAGGAGTTTCAAAATCGACGAATTGTACATCAAAAAGATTTGAATTGAATCCAGACCCATAGATCACTGAAGAATCAGCTTCATCCCCGTCCAAATCATCAATGGCGCCGAACCTATTCTTCTTATATTCAAGATCTAAATATGTATAGAGCCAAGAATGCAGGGATAACTCCATCCAGAGTTTTGCCGCCGGTGCACGTTCGTTATAACCAAAAGGCCAGTCTTCTTCCTGATCAAACTGACTCGTATTTGTATGGGCATAAGCTTCGAGAAAAACCTGGAACCCCAATTCGGCAGTAAGATCTGATTCCTCCATGAATTTGAAAGAATTATTGATATTTCTTAATCCCCTCTGCAGTTGATCATACGTCCTCAGTCCTGACTGCGAGAGGGTTTCTCTGTCGATACGCTCCAGGATGCTCGTAAATTCATCAATACTCCAAGGTTTGGAATGAGACGGAGGAGCAAACATGGACTCAGCATAGAGATAATCTGCCATTGCATAGAATTCACTGTCTACAGGAACTATACCTGCTCTATTTATCTCTTTGCCGAATACAGACGTTAGGAAAAAAAGGAGGGATACAAATGTCAGCAGGCTTATGATTAGATTTTTTTTCATCTTACAGCATCCAATTTTTTTCAGTATTTTCAGGATGTTACATGGATAACCTGCTTATTCTAATAGCTAAAGAGATGGAAGTAAAGTTTAAATCTTAAAAAAGGGTGCTGATTAGCACCCCTTTTCATATCATCTCATTTTCTGACTGATATATTGTCTGGTGTATATCAATCTTTTGATCTTTCAATCAATCTTATTGATTATTATTCAGCATCTTCAGGATTGATATCAAGCAGTTCCACTTCAAAAATCAGCAGTTCATTGGGCCCAATCACAGGAGCACTGCCGGTTTCACCGTAACCAAGTTGGGGAGGAATGTAGAATCGGTATGTACTGCCCACGGACATCAGCTGGAGGCCTTCAGTCCAACCAGGAATAACGCCATTCAGAGGGAAGGTTACAGGTTCATCTCGTTCATAGGAACTGTCAAATACCTGCCCGTCAGTAAGAGTCCCTTCATAATGGACTTTAACTACATCAGTCTCTTTAGGCATTTGAGATTCATCACCTGCTTCAAGCACTTCATACTGCAGTCCGGATTCAGTTTCACTAATGTCATCATTAGCTCTGTTAGCTTCAAGGATTTCATTAGCTTTCTTCAAGTTCTCTTCTGCAGCTGCCTGCTGTGCAGCCTGCTGATCCGCTTCAATTTGAGCCTGGTATTCTTGAAGAGCCTGATTCATAGCTTCTACAGTCAAGAGCGGTTCTTCACCATATATAGCATCCTTCATGGCCTGGGTAAAATAATCTACATCAACATCAATACCCTGTTGTGCAAAATTCTGGGCAGACAGATACCCGAAGGCATAACTAAATCTACTTTTTAACGATTCAGGAGCATCCATTCCTTCAAATACTTCTTCTGCTTCTTCCACAGCTTCACTGGCTTCGGGAGCCTCTTCGCTTGTTTCAGTTTCCATTTCAGCAGGTCCCTCCTGCTGACCCTTTGCTAAAAGAGTCCCAAAGGGAAGAACAAGGAAAATCATCAGTGCAAATACAATTGTTTTTTTCATCAGAATAACCATCCTATTTTTGTGTTATTATTCAATGTAACAATTTTTCAGCTGTGACGTAAAGAGTAAATGTATGTTTTCTTCAATTCCCCTTGTAAGTATAATATTGAGCACCTATAATAAAAGCATGAAAAATGTAATCTTTTTCCTGGCTTCAGTTGTAGTCATTATCCTACTAGGCTTAAATATAACCTTCATGCTGCTCCAGCAGGAAGCTGAACCAATCATTCAGGGGGCAATCGACAGCTCTCACATAGATTTTCATAATAATGAAACAACATGGCTGCGCGGTGAATGGGATTTCATTCCTGAACAGTTTTCGGATCCCTCCGAATTCAGAGGCAGCACCACGCCATTCAATACTGATTCCATAACAGTCCCGGTTTCATGGCACTCAGACATAAACAGTCATCTGAATTTGGAAAGGAACTCCTTCGGCACCTATCATCTTCAGATTAAAATCCCGGAAGACAGCGGACAGCTGGGGATATACATTCCCTGGATCAATACAGCTTACACCTGCTACATTGATGAAGAGTTAATGATAGAGGTGGGAACACCTGGGAAAGACAGGCAATCCCACGAACCGCAGTATTTACCCGCTGTTTTCAATTTTATGCCTGATGGAAATACTGTTGATATTGTTCTGCACGTCAGTAATTTCTCACACAGAGACAGCGGACTGATGAGACCAATAATCTTCGGAAGCAGTAAAAGCATTTCACGGCTCTTTCAGACGACAAATAATTCTTCCATCTTTCTTTCCGGTATAATGTTCATGGCCACCGCTTCCCTCCTTATGCTCTACGCTTCACCGATTGAGAATAGACGTCTTCTGTATATAGCAATTTTAACTGCTGCCATCGGAATCCGCACAACCTTAGGGAATACAATGGTACTGAATCAAGTTTTCCCCTTCATCCCCTGGACCGTAAGCATCAGAATTGAATATATTACTGTACCAATAGCAATTATTGCTTTTACATACTATATCGCCTCAACCTTTCCAGATTTTTTTTCCCGTAAGATACTCAGCGTTTTCAAATGGATAAGCATCATATTCAGCATCATCATTTTAACTACCCCCCATACCATTTACGGCTTAGGTCTCAAACTTTACTACATTCTGATCGTCATCTATTTTCTGTACTGGCTCTATATTATGATTAAGGGACACATCTGGAAAAATACGAATAATCAAATTATCTTTATTACGGCAACGGTTTTCGGCATCCTCACGCTCATTGACTTGCTGGCATATTCTGTGGATAAACAAAAATTCATACCTATTGAATTCTCTTCCATCGGGCTATTTATATTCATCTTCGGTGAAGTGTATATTGCTGCGGATGATTTTATAAAAGCGCTAAAGACTTCACAGGAGTTGACCCAGGAACTTGAGATCAAGGTGAATGAAAGAACTCTGAAACTCAAGGAGGCTAACCAGAAACTCTACAGGATGGCATCTATGGATGACCTTACTGGCCTGTGGAACAGAAATGAGCTTCAAAAGCGTACAGAGGAGGAATCCTATCGTCACAACAGATATTATAATTCAGTAACTCCATTTTTTTGTGTTCTCTATATGGATCTGGATAATTTCAAGTATTTTAATGATACCTTTACTCATGATACTGGTGATTTCATACTTAGGGAGTTCGGAAAACTGCTTGTTAAATCTTCTCGGCGTTCTGATTCCATTTTCCGTGTTGGAGGGGATGAATTCATCATGTTCCTGCCAAGGACTGATACGGCAGGGGCTATTAGAATATCCCGGAGAATACTTGAGGGTATTACCAAAATCAACAAGCTTGTTGAGAAACGAGAGAGCGCTTTGGTTGGGGAAGGTAAATCCATAGAATTACCGGTTGAAAAATATTTAACCTGTTCCATTGGAATAGGAATCCACGGATATAAGGAGCTGAATATTGAGCGGCTTATTCAGTATGCCGACACGGCACTGCTTAAGGCTAAAGAGACGGGTAAAAACCGTTACTATATTTTTAATTCGTTAAATGAATCCTCTTAGCTTCTCTGCAAAAATATCTGCCTAAGGCTTTCAGCAAAAGTCTTATATCTGCATCTGCAAAAGTCTCATAATATCACACGTCATTGATTGGCTCTCCATGCTTGCGCTTGCCCCCGGCCTACGTGTCATATGACAAAAGGCTTTGTCATATTTGCCTCAGTGAAGCATTATTTTTTGGTATCCTGATACTTCCGCTATGAAAAACGCCATTTTATGCAGCAAAAGCGCTATTTCTAATATGCAGCACAAAACAATCAGGCCTTATACGTGTCATATGACAAAAGGCTTTGTCATATGACACGTATGTTGAATAGTTCAGACTTATTCAGCCGGACTTTCCTTTAGATTCAATGATTTCGGCAGAATTAAATTCAGAATGATACCAACGAATGTTGCCAAAGCTACACCGGATAAATCAAAATTCAAAGCTTCATTGATTGGGAAAAAAAGTTTCCCGCCGCCGATTCCTAGAACAAGAATAACAGATGTGATAGTAAGATTCCTCTTGCAGCTGTAATCCACTCCACTCTCAACTACGGTCCGTATTCCGGCACTCGCGATAATGCCGAAGAGCATCATGGAAACCCCTCCCATCACTGGTCCGGGAATAGTCTGTATGATGGCCCCTACCTTCGGGATAAACGATAAAACCGAGGCTATGACTGCGGCTCCCCCGATGACCCATACACTGTAGACTCGGCTGATGGCCATAACACCAATATTTTCTCCATAGGTGGTATTCGGCGGCCCTCCGAATAGAGCTGCAAAGGACGTGGCCAGACCGTCTCCAGCAAGGGTTCTATGAAGGCCGGGATTTTTATAGAAATCTTTTCCCACAACTTTCCCTAGAACCATGGTGTCGCCTAAATGTTCCGCTATGGTAGCTAAACTGACAAGAAGAAAGGTAATAATCGGGACAATGCCGAATTTCGGAATCTGCGGTCGTGTAATGCCTAACCAGGAGGCTTCACGAACGGTGCTAAAATCTATCAGGGCAAATACTGGAGAAATAGAACCCATAATGATAGTAAAAATATAACCGCCCACTATTGCGATAAGTATGGGGATAACCGTAAAAAACCCTTTCAGCACCAGGGATGCTGTAACGGCGATACCCAAGGTTACAGCAGCAATAAGGACATGAATCAGGGAATAATTGCCAGATCCGTCATACATGGACTGTTCCATAGCTACTGGAGCCAGGGTCAGCCCAATTACCATAATAACGCTTCCTATTACTACAGGAGGAAGGACCCTGTCCAACCAGCCGGTACCTGTCTGTTTTATAATAACTGCGGTGAGACAATAAAAGAGTCCCGTAATAAAAGCAGCCCCCATGGCATATTCAACACCGAAAGAGCTGCTTACAGCAACAATAGGAGAGATGAAGGCAAATGAGGAACCTAGAAAGGCAGGTACCTTGCCTTGAGTTACGATAATATAAATGAGAGTTCCAATACCCGCGGTAAACAAAGCTGTAGAAGGATTCAATCCCGTCAGCAGCGGAACAAGAATGGTTGCCCCGAACATGGCAAAGACATGCTGAAAACTGAGAGGTATCCAGCGCTTGAGCGGCGGCTTTTCATGAAGGCCGATTGTTTCTTGTGACATATATACTCCTTTCGCTGCCGAATTCTTGTTCACAGCGGTAATACAAATTGTCAAGTATATAGCCAAAATGAATAAAAATGTCAAGGTTATTACATAAATATACCAATTTTTGTATATTTTTGCTGTTTTTGTCAAACAGTTGATCTACTTCAAAGACTTCCCAGAAGAAGCATAGATATCTTTTCCCGACGGATCAATTGCTGTGATTACCGGGAAATTCTTGACTTCTAAACGATAAAGGGCTTCAGGTCCTAAATCTTCATAGGCAGCGGTGTAGATCGACCGAACGCAGGAGGCATACAAAGCTCCGCAGCCGCCGAATGCATAAAAATAGATTCCTCTGTACTCAGCTGCAGCCTCTGCTACTGAGCGGCTTCGAGGCCCTTTGCCAATCATACCCAGCAGACCGTGCTCCAGAAGAATTTCTGCAAATGGATCCATCCGTGAAGCCGTAGTAGGTCCGCAGGAACCAATTATCATGTTAGGAGGGGCCGGCGCAGGGCCCATATAATACATCAGTTGGTTTGTGATATCTACAGGAAGTTCTTCCCCGTTTTTCAGAGCAGCAGCCAGACGCTTATGGACTTGATCCCTTCCTACAAGAATTGATCCGGAAAGCAGCACAGCATCTCCTGCCTGCAGCTCAGAGATACTTTTTTTGTCAGCCGGTACGGTAATGTGACGGCTCTCAAGCTCTTCAAGCTCTTTAAGCTCTTCAAGCTCTTCAAGCTCTTCAAGCTCTTCAAGCTCTTTAAGCTCTTCAAGCTCTTTAATCTTCTCAAAATCCTGCTTTTGTTTGAGATAATCTCCGGGATTTGCACTATTGTTCATGGGGATATACCTCCAAAGAGAATTTTCGATCAGCCCAGCAGCTGATGCTTACCCCCACGGGTAACCCTGCAATATGAGTGCTTGTTTGTTCCACCGATACTCCTAGGGCTGTAAGAGGCCCCCCTAAACCGCCGGGTCCAATATTCAACTTATTGATCTCCTGCAGCAGCCGAGTTTCTAAAGCAGCATACCGGGCATCGCTGTTTCGAACTTCCAAGTCCCGCAGCAGAGCTCGTTTGGACAGAAGCATGGCGACTTCAGCACTCCCCCCGATTCCCACACCTACAACAATGGGAGGACAGGGTTTCCCGCCTGCCCGCTTGACGGCCTCTATCACAGCAGCGGAGACTCCATCTTCACCCGCCGTAGGATTAAGCATATCCAGGGATGAACAATTTTCACTTCCGAAGCCCTTAAGCATACCGGAAATCCGCAAAGAATTTCCCGGAACAAAACGATAATGAAAAACAAGCGGAAGATTTGTCCCCGTATTTGTGCGCTCATATACTGGCTCGGAAACGATGGATTTTCGGAAAAACCCGTCCCTGTAGGCATCCGCAGCAGCCTGCTCAAGTAGACCCTCAAGATTTGACGGGAGGAGGGGAATATCTTTGCCGATATCGAGAAAGAGAATCAGCATACCCGTATCCTGACAGAGGGGAAGACCGCTTTTTTCAGCCTCTGCAATGTTTTTTCTTATCATTGAGAGAACAAGGTCCTGTTTGCCCCGGCCAATCTCCTTTTTAAATTTCTGGGGATCGTCTTCTGCTAGCAGCTCAGAATCCTTCTCTGAGTGCCCATTCTGCTTATCCGTTGCAAAAAGGGCAGAACCTATATCTTCAGGAAGCTGTACGCCTGCTTTGCGGACAGCCTGATAAAACTGCGTATAGATATCATCAAGATCCCATTCATAATCACGGATATTTGCACTCATAGGGCCACTATATCGACCGAACGTGTTTCTGTAAATACAGCTTTCATATTCTCTTTGAATCTGGTATAGTTTGTTAAGATTTTTGTTAAGATTTATGTAACGAGGTAGTGCAGCTTATGACCCTCAGGGAAGTAATGTCCATTTGCAACGGATCTTTAGTATGCGGTAAGCAGTCTCTGGACCGCACGGTAAAATTGGGATTTGCATCCGATCTGATGAGCGATGTCCTGACCCTACTGGATGATGATATTCTGCTGATAACTGGCTTATCAAATATTCAGGCCATACGCACAGCAGAGATGTCAGATATTACCCAGATACTTTTTGTACGCAACAAGCCCCCCACGAAAGACATGATCAGCCTAGCTGAAGCTCAGGGCATTACCCTTATGACCACTCCATTTTCTCTCTTCAGAACCAGCGGCCTTCTCTATGCTGCAGGTTTGGAGGCAATTTATTAATGATTTCGGAAATGGATTGTGAGGATAGCTAATGGAGCTGAACTATAAAATTGTCGCCGGGGACTTCTCCCATGCCGGTTTTGCTTCAAGTGAAACAAAAAAGGTTCTCAAGCAGCTGAATATCTCTCCAAAAGTAATTAAACGAGTTGTGACAGCACTTTTTGAAGCGGAAGTTAATGTATCAGCCCACTCATACGGCGGAAAAGTCACCTGTGATATCAATTCACAGGGGATCAGTATTATTGTTGCTGATACCGGACCGGGTATTCCCGATTTAAATCTGGCTATGTCCGAAGGTTACTCCACCGCATCTCGGGAAATTCAGGAGATGGGTTTCGGGGCGGGAATGGGACTGCCGAATATCAAGAATAATACCGATTCCCTCTCAATCGATACCAGAGAGGGCGGCAATACGGTAATTTCTATGTGGATAGATTTCAAGAATTCAGCAAATTGAAGGAAATGCACTATTTATGATAAAAAAACGGCCATTTCATCATGCACTGAAGGTCAGGGAGGATGTATGCCGGGGATGCACCCGCTGCATGAAGAACTGTCCCACCGAGGCCATCAGGATTATTCGGGGAAAAGCCCAGGTAAATCCGGAGCTGTGCATAGACTGCGGTCAGTGCCTCAATGCCTGCCCGTATCATGCCATTGTCATAGAGCAGGATGACTTTACCAGTATTTTCAACTATACCAGGAGGGTTGCAATCCTCCCCTCTGTATTCATCGGGCAGTTTCCTGATGATATTGAAGAGGATACCATCTACCAGTCACTCTTGGATATCGGCTTCACTGATTTTTATGAAGCAGAATTTGGTGTGGATATCCTGCAGTCCATTGCTCAGCGCTTTAGTACCTACGCATCATACAAACCGGTCATATCCTCCTATTGTCCTGCCATTGTGCGGCTGATTCAGATCCGCTACCCTTCATTGGTTGATCATGTGAATCTTCTCCGCCCGCCGGTGGAAATCACAGCTCTCTACGTGCGTAAAAAACTTTCTGAACAGGGTATCAAAACCGAAGACATCGGTGTATTCTACGTTACCCCCTGTGCAGCAAAAATCGCCGATATAAAAACACCGGGAAATACGCTGCGCGGTTCAGAACTTGGACAGAATGATGCAGACAGCCCTCTATTTGACGGTGTCATCAATCTTGATTTTCTCTACAATCTTGTCCGGTCAAACATTGTAAAGAATAAAAATAAATTCAAAAATAGCTGCGCCATCATACCGCCGTTGACAAAGCAGGCCTGCCTCTGGAGTTTGACTCAAGGGGAAAGCAGAACAGTACCGGGTAGATCCCTTGCGATAGATGAAATTCATAATGTTATTGAGTTTCTGGAACGTCTGGAAAACGACGAAATAGATAATCTTGATTTTCTTGAACTCCGAGCCTGCGCCCAAGGATGCGCTGGAGGAATTCTCAATCCATCCAACCGCTTTCTCACTACAGAACGACTGCAGCGCCGTTCTGAGAACCTCAGGAAAATTACGGATAAGCAGCTTAGCGAGATCCGAAAACGCTCATCCTACTTGGAAAAGCATATTAAATTGGAATCCATTGAAGCTAAATCAAGCCTTCAGTTGGATGATGACATAGCCGTGGCCATCAAAAAAATGGAAGAGGTGAAAAAAATCCTGAAATCTCTTCCCAATATTGACTGCGGATTGTGCGGAGCCCCCACCTGTGAGGCTCTGGCAAAAGATATTGTAGCGGGAAAAGCCCATATAAGCGATTGCACAGTCCTTCAACTGAGAAAAACGGCACCTAGCATTCAACGCATCTGGGGAGATAGCCTTAAGAAAACCTAAAGAAACGAAACCACTTCCAGAAAAAGTTTACCTAAGAAACCACTTACCGTGAAAGTCTTATAGCGGCAGTGTTGTACTGTTCTCTCCAAAACCAGAAAGAACCTTTGCTGCATCTTTTACCATATCACGGTTTGTCAGTACCACTGCAGAGTGCTTTTTAAACTCCTGAAGCATCTCTTCTGCAGCACGGGAAAGCATCTTGCTGTCAACTTTCAGCAGCAGTTCCCTTCGTTCTTCCCTGAACTGGTCTGATATCCCGTAAAGCCAGCGCTTAAAACCGAGATTTCCTTTTTCGGAAGGAACCAGAGGCCGAATTTCACGCCCTACCGAGGTCAGAACTGCCTGATCAATACTTTTCTTCGGAATTCCCTCTTTTGCAGCAGTTTCCAGTACCCTTCGAAAGGCTTCCAAGCTTGGTATAATTTGGGGATCACGGTAGGAAGAGAAAAGCACAAGTCCTTCCAGGAGATTTACCGTACAGAACGCGCCGTACGCGCCCCCTTTTATGCGAATCTGCTCATACAAATGGTCTATGCTGAGAATATTTGCTAAAAGCCCCTGGTATATCTGATCAGCAGAACCCGGTTCTGCTGAAGCAAAGACAAGTGAATTGCTCGCTACCTGGGCAGGACAGATAAGGGCTTCCAGACTGATATCTTCATGATTTTCAGAAACTTTACTATTGGAAGTCGTTACTCCGGAAAAAGTCCTTTTCGATAAGCTGTGAAATAGAGAAGCTTCCGCCGTCGCTTCCTTATTGCTTCCTGAATCAGGCAGTGAACTTAGTAAACCAGAAGCCAAGTCTTTTAATTCTTCTCGAATTTCGCTATCCGCGGTCAAATGCAGAATGCTTCTGCTCCGGCACATGATAGTATTTCGAAGAGCCTGCAACTCCTCAGCCAGCACTTCCAGCTGTTCAGCATCATCCGCATTCAGTGAAGAGAGATAAAGAAGCTGGTCAATGCCTCTCCACTGGTCTTCCCGAGCCTGAACTTTGCTCAAACGGGCCGCTGCCCGCATAGAGGTGTAGGAAGGTCCGGAGGAAATGACAGATGAGGAGAAATCGTTCCGCTTCTCCTTGATGATGGAGCGGATTCGCTGCTGATCAGAGAGGTCCGCCCGAAGTAGTATATCCTGGAGAAGCGTAAAAACTTCTGTTTTATCTTCTTCAAGAAATTTTACTTGGATTACAAGCATCTCCAGAGCTTTCGCACTCCCCAGCGGCGTTCCGGAATCCAGATAGCTTGACAATCCGCCAGTCAAATGGGCAATTTTTTTTGATACTTCATGATAGGAAAGTCCTGGAAGTCCAGTCATATACATCAGTCGCCCCAGCAGCGGCAGCAGCCTCATTTCCCTCTGACTGAGACCTGAGACATCCAGTACAAGGTCCGCATATACGATACCGTTGGTGTGATAGGGATTATACACAAAAGGAACGTTCACGCCCTCCGCTTCAATGGAGGATACGTCCGTTTTAATCCTGCGTATTTCCTGGGGGAGGTCCTCCCGATGCAGAACCGGTACAGTGTCCATAGCTTCCTGTGAATCCGGTGTCTCCTGAAATTTTCGCAGTTCCTCGGCCCCCTTCTGCAAGTTTTTTATAGCCTTTCTGCTGCTGTTTTTCTGCAGTGTTTTAAGAGATTTATCGATAACCTGGGCAAACTTCCGATTATGTTCGGAGCTTGGAGTTACTGTCACCACAGTACGGTGATTATTATTGAGCAGGTCCTGCTCTATGATTTTTGAAAAATACCGAGGATCATCGGCCCAGAGTTTTTTTATTTTCTCCATAGCCGGAATGAAAAGCAG
Source organism: Spirochaetia bacterium (assembly GCA_021736505.1). The sequence goes on from JAIPFU010000022.1 coordinate 12,934, forward strand.
AGTCTCTTTGGGATGTTTCCCATGCAGCCATCCCCTCAGGGACTTTGACATGCTCCTTAAGCCCAGAGGAATTCCGCCCCGCAGTTCACGCTGCCTGAATTCGATCCGTTTTATCGCAGAAGCTATCGTGTCTGCATCCAGACCTGACTCAGCCGTCTCCTTAAGAGTCTTAAAGATATGTTTTTCAAATGCGTCCCGCAGGGAGGCTTTGCTGTTGCGAATCCCGATGGAAAAGACAATATCCTTCAATTCTCCGTCCATACCGCTTACCGGGGAGATATCTTCACCTAATCCCGATTCAATAACCGCTGAATAGACAGGAGCTCCCGGATTTCCCAGGAGAATTTCAGTAAGGATATCGTAGGTAATAAGATTTACTGGATCGAGGGCACTTCTCGTCAGCCAGTTTATGGTAATTGATGACTTCCATTTTTCAGGATTCTGCGATGCCGCCGAGGATTGAGAGGATTCAGAAAATTCAGAAGATTCAGACGCGGGAATTGATCCCTGTTCTGATGTGACTGTCGGATTTGAATTGACTGTTGGAGTTGAATTGACTGCCGGATCTGCATTAACTGTCGGATCTGCTGATGTGACTGCCGGATCTGCAGCCGCTGCTGTAGATTCATCAGCCGCCTCTTCTTCATTTTCAGGGCTGGTGAGCGTAAGATATTTCGGTTTTTTCCAGCGCTTCGGAGATGTATACGACCTATCCACTTTTATAGATGTAAAATCATTCAGAAACTCTTTCTGCAGGAATTCCAGCTGTTCCTCCGTAGGAATATTCCCGTATACATACACTTTGCAGTTGGAAGGGTGATAATAGGCGGCATGAAATCCCTTGAACTCTTCATAGGTAAGATGAAAGATCTCCCGCGGATCACCACCAGCATCAAAACCCAAGGGAGTATCAGGAAAGAGGGAGTGAACGGAATGAGAAAAAACAAGATCATCATGACTGGAATACGCCCCTTTCATTTCATTAAAGACAATACCGTCATACGTAAAATCGCCAGCTTCGCTCACCGTTAAGCGGACACCCTCCTGCTGGAATGTCTCCCTTCGCATGAGAGGGAAGAATACAGCATCTCCATACACTCGAAACAAGTTGAAATAATCTTTCTTAATCGGGGAAGCCCCGGGATATACGGTTTTATCCGGATAGGTCATGGCATTCAGAAAGGTCTGGGCACTTCCCTGCAGAAGCGCTTTGAAAGGATCTTTGATGGGAAAATGCTGGGACCCGGAAAGAACGGAGTGCTCCACAATATGAGCCGCCCCTCGATTGTTCTTAGGAGCAGTCTGAAAGATCAGGGCAAAAAAGTTTTCCGGATCTTCATTCCGGAGGTGAAAGACCTCTAATCCAGTAGCACTATGGGTACAGCTGATCCCCGTACCGTTGTATTCATCAATTTCATCTATAGAGTTTACGATGAATCCATGGAGCAAATCGCCTTCATGTAGCATAAAACCTCCTGCTGAAGCCAAATAACAACAGCCGGCACATTCTAAGACCAAATAGAGTATTCTTCAAGGTCTTTCCCTCCCATTCAGAAAAGAAATTGCCCTTGTTCTGGTTTTTATGATACCATACCTTCTATGAATCACCAAACATCAGGAAAGCAAGAATTTCCAAATCGTGAAACCCTCGAAAAACGGGCGCAGCTGAACCGCAACATCCGTCAGTTCTTCAGCTCCGCCGGCTATCTTGAGGTGGAAACCCCGATACTCTCACCCACAGTAATACCGGAAACCTCAATTGAGTATTTTGCAGCGGATTTCATAAATGAATTCATCGGCAGCAGAGAGCTCTACCTGCTGCCCTCCCCGGAAATTTATATGAAACGCCTACTGGCCCAAGGGATGGGCAATATCTTCCAGATCGGTAAATGCTTCCGCAATGGGGAGGAACTCGGCCGGCTTCACAATCCCGAATTCACCATGCTGGAGTGGTATACCGTCCAGGCAGACTATGAAGATTCAATAGCTCTTACCCGGGAATTTCTCCAGCAGCTTCCGGTCTTTTCAGATGGCTGCGGAACCGGTAAACATGAAGATATTTTCAAACCCCTGGAAGTGATCACCATGCAGGAACTGATTCACACCCATGCGGGTTTTGATCTGACTCAGTACCAGAGCACCCCAAAACTGTACGAGAAAGCAAAGGAACTCGGCCTTCTTTCTTCTTCACAGACGACAGCCGTGGCTCAGGGATCTCCCCATCCATCCCCCGGTTTCTCCGGTTCCGCTGCCGCTATTACATCATCCGCTGCCGCCTACACCTGGGAGGAGCTCTTCAACCTGATATTCGTCAGCCTGGCTGAACCCCAGATCCCATCTGACCACCCGGTGATTATAAAAGACTACCCGAACAAGATCCGCTGTCTAGCCAAGGATCGGCCGGGAACTCCATGGTCCGAGCGTTGGGAGCTCTACCTCCACGGAACCGAACTGGCTAACTGCTATAGCGAAGAGACCAATCCAATAAAGGTTGGGGAGTACTTTGAGGAAGCCTCAGCCGCCCTCGCCGACCAGAGATCTTTTTCCAATAAGGCTGTTCCAGATATTGATTTACACTACAAAGATCTATATACTAACAAACACCCGCCGTGTTCCGGGACCGCCCTGGGAATCGATAGATTGCTTATGGAACTCACTGGTATTGATGATATCGGCGGAGTGATGCTGTTCCCCCTGGCAGACAGGGACTGAACTGAAAAAGCAAACAGAAAATTCACACAAACGAGGTACATATGATCAAAGCAGGCGCATTAGAAAAAGGTATGGCCGTTCTCATGAAAGGACAGCCGTATGTAGTGGCAGAGAGAGAATTTGTGAAGCCCGGAAAGGGATCTTCCTTTGTTCGGGCTAAATTAAAAAGTCCAAAGACCGGCCAGGTCCTAAAGGAAACGTTCAAGACCCAGGATCAGGTTGAAGAAATAGTTGTTGATGACGTAGATTTCCAGTATCTCTATTCAGACGGTGATTTCTACCATTTCATGGATGCTGAAACCTACGAACAGATTCAGATGCCCATCGAGGGCTTTGAAGATAAGCAATATGTGATGAAGGAAGGCGAAACCTACCGGGTCACCATGTGGGAAAAGATGCCTCTGGACATTGTTGTCCCCTACAAGGTTGTCTATGAAGTAACGGAAGCCGAAGACGCCGTAAAAGGCGATACCGTAACCGGCGCCACAAAGGTGGTAACCATAGAGACCGGCCTGAAGGTAAAAGTACCGATCTTTATCAAACAGGGG
>JAIPFU010000023.1 GCA_021736505.1 Spirochaetia bacterium
AATTATGTCACCGTCCTGTCCTTCCATTGAAATCCCCTGCGGGTAATTATTTGATACGTACTTGTGCCTATCATAATAACCGGTAAGGAGAGGGTCATCAAGAAATATAGGGAGAGAAGCTTGGGATAACTGAAAAAGAGTAGAACTCTGAGCCAGGAAAGATAGAGCAGCAGAGTTCCCGAAAGAAGCAGAACGCTGCAGGTTCCATGGAAAAAAAGCTGATATAAAAAAATAAAGGGCGGAAAAAGAATAAACAGAAAGAAAAGCGGAGCAAGCAGTATCGGCAGATAGAGAGCATTATCAAAAAAATCCATGATATTTCGAGAAATACCTGCATATGCCTCCCTTGAATTGCTGTACATCCTGCAGGAGACAAGTCCGGTAAGTTTGATGAAGCTTTGTGTATAGCCTCGGGATATAAGGAGACGAGCAATATGGATGTCATCAGTAATTGTCTGCTTCACCGCTTCATAGCCCCCGATGTCCCAGTATACTGAACTTTTTATACAGATATATTGGCCGATTGCCAGCCCGAATAATGAGTTTCCGGAACGCCGCTGTCTCCAGAGGGGCAGAATGAAGCTTATGTTGAAATGCATAAGGGAGACGATGATTTGGGTTAATCGGTTAGGCAAGCGCTGTTCAGGATACCCGGAAATCATATCGGTCTGATTGAATTTCAAATTGGCGACCCCCGCGGCAATGCTGTCCCGGCCGTGTTGGGTATCTGCATCAGTAAACAGGTATACATCTCCCCGAGCTTTCTTTGCCAGACAGTGGAGGGCATAATGTTTTCCGTTCCATCCCCGCGGCAGGGTGGTTCCCTTCATCGCGGAAACGTTTTGGTATGTATCTGCATACCTGCTGATAATATCCCATGTTCCGTCCGTGGAAGCATCATCATAAATAAGAATTTCATAGTGGGTGAAGCTTTGCTGCAGCAGGGAATCAAGGCAGGCGCTGATGGTCTTCTCCTCATTCCTGGCCGGAATCAGCACCGAAACAGATTCCTCTGATTCCTTAGATTTCTGCAGGATTTTTTCCACAAAGCTGCGATCTGCAGTATTCTTTTTAATTGTGCGGATATTTAAGGAGGTGAATAAAAAACCTATTGCTCCAATAGCAAGAAATATGCAAAAATATATTAACATTACCATTTGCAGTCAGGCTATACCAGATAATGCGTATGGTCAATAAAGCTTATGAACATCAGGTTTGGATTAGTGAATATACAGGGCATTATAGCTCCTGCCGTATTGGGAATAGGGCTTTTACTCTCGTTTTCTCCTCTTCAGGCTGGTGAACTCGTGTTCCAGCAGGAGTTTAAGGGGATGAAAGCTCCGGAAGCGATTTTCCCGTCACCCTTTACTGAAGAAATCATCTCAAAAGTGGAGGATGCTGAATTTGCCTTGGGAGAGGAGTTTCTTTTTGCTGTAAATTTGGCCGACAGCCCCTATGCCCCCCAAGGGGAAGGTCGGATGACAGATATCTTGAATGACTTTTTAAGGATTCAGCAGATGGAGGGTCTTGAATATACCTCCGCAGCAAGAAATAAAACGGTCATTCTTATTAATTCTTCTTACCGAATTGCTTCAAAGGATAATGATGAGCCCTTGGAGGATCTTCAAGTTGATGCATACTCCGGGCCGATACGGGTTGAATCTAAGTTGAATATGGCTGATTTTGGAGATATTTACTGGGATATTACCTATCGAATGGAAGACAATTTTATCAACATATCCTTGGTGAATACGACAAAGCTGGTTTTTGGTGCTCTTTGGAAGGTCGCTGAGCCTGGAGAATTTACCCTTGATTTAATTGTAAAAGTTGAAGAAAGATTGGCCGAGGCTTTTTTTGTAGGGCTGCTTGATTCAGATTCTTTAGGCTTTCTCAATTTTATTGGGCTGGGTAATTATATGGAAAGAACGTTTCATAATCGTCTCTATGCCATCGGAAATTTTTATGCAAATAAATAGAAAATAAATAGAGAATAAATAGATATTTGATCTTGTGAATTAGCAGGCTATAGAAGATATGGGTGATTTGTTCAGGATTCAGTCTCTGCAAGAGCTTCAGTCAGGTAGCTCTGCGCATAAGCGTTCTCAGGGTACAGCTTCAATGCCTTTCTCAGCCACAGTATCCCCTTTTCAAAGTCCTCCTGCTTAACTAAAGAGATACCAATGCTGGAATAAATCGTAAAAAGGTCCGCCGGGTCAGCATACATGCCGGATCTGCTTTTCTGTTTGTACCGCTCAAGGGCTTCTAGAAATGTTCGGTAAGCCTTTTCAGCATCCCCTCCATACATGTTGGGAGCATAGAGATAGGTATTTCCAATGAGCAGGAGAACTGAAAGATGTTTTGAGTCAAGCTCAGCAGCCGTTTCAGAAGCCGATTGGGTCTCCATTCCGTAGGAAAAAAGGTAGCGCAAGGGTGATAAGATGAAAATTGATCCCGCCGCTTCTGAGAGAAGAGCGTAGGTCTGTGCATGTTCCTGAAATTCCAGGGATTTTTCAGCCGCCGCAATACCACGTTTTAAGCTTCGTTTAGCCCGGGCTGCATCAAAGTGCGGATCCTCCTTTATACCGAAGTGTTTACCGAAGAGGATATGCATCTTGGCGCTGAGAAAAAAATAGGAGCATTTATCGTTTACCCGGTTTTCGATTGCCTCAAGCACCGTTTCGTAGCTATCTTCTATGTACCGGATTTCCTTATCGTTATAGAGGGATTTGTAGAAAATTTCCATTTCCGGTATGATTTTTTCAATTCCAGCGGTGAAGGAATCCGTTTCAGCGTGTACGTTCATTACGGAAAGAATAAAAACCATGAGTAGTATAATTGGTACTGCAGGCAGCTGCCTGCTGCTTATGGATCTAACGTATCCGTTTTTCATAATTTTTATAGTACCCGAGATTCTGCGTACCCGAATTTCTACAATAAACTATTTTATGATGATATTGAAGTGATTGCAATGCATTGATAGAGAAAAACAGCAGGTAGGAGAAATCAGCAAGCTGGAAGCAAGCTGTAAGGAAGCTGGAAGATAGCTCAAAGGAAGCTGGAAGGCTGCTGGAACAAGACAGGAAGGAAGCAACCGCGTTGAAATTAATGCTGAAATACATCTAGAAGTGTTTGCGTAAGCGGTGCAAATGGAGCGTATTGTGAATATAACACAGACTTTGCTGGAAGCAGGATTTGACGCTTTTCTCATAGGAAGTTCAGCACTGGATACCTATTACGGTCTGCAGAGGACAGGGATTGAGGAAATTGCTACGAATGCAGACCTTATCTCGTTATCCAGGCTGTTTGAAGAGATCGAGTTTCCTGCATCCGAGACTGCGGATGCAGTTATCATAACTGAAGATACTTGGCATCTGATACGGATTATTTCTGATGATATGGATCGTGAACTTGAGCTCTACGGCTTTTTACCACATAGCAGTTTCTGGTACGACTGTTCAAGAAAATTTTTCAGGGACCCCGGGAATATTTACTGGGATTTGAGAAGCCCTGGAAGCTTAAGTTTACCTAATGAAGGGGAAATAGCGAAAAACCGGGCCTATATTATTGCTGATGCCGCAGTTCTGCTTTCACGATATGAATTTACCATGATTAAGGAAGACATTGATCTTTTACATAAGGCTCATGACCGTCCGGGGCTGCAGTTGTCAGCCTTTGAGCAGCAATTGCTGCTGAGAAAAATTGGTCTTTCGAAGCATCCCTGGAAAGGGATGGATCTGCTGATGAAATCGGGCTTTATCGATGAGCACTGGCCGCTGCTGGCTAAGATGCGGGGGGTGGAGCAGAATAAAGAGTTCCACCCGGAGGGAGACGTCTGGGACCACACCCTGGAAACCTTCCGTTATATCAAAAAACCGGATTTTCAAATTTTTACAGCTCTGCTGCTTCATGACAGTGGGAAACCGTTTTCCAGGAGTGAAGGAAACCGCCGTTTCAACCGACATGCTCAAATTGGCGCAGCAAAAGCACGTCGATTTCTCAGGGATATGAAATTTTCAGATCGCTTTGTTGAGGAGACGGCGTTTCTGATAAAAGAGCATATGCTCCCTGCCCATATTTCCACTCTGGCGGCATACCGGACAGAAAAAATAATGGATTCCCCTCTCTTTCCCCTCCTGCTGGAAGTATACCGTTGTGATATCTCTTCTTCCTTCAGAGGACCTGAGGGATACTATCAGGCGTGCAAGACATACAAAAGATATAAGAAGTACAGAAAAAGTCCCTACCGCAATACAGATGGTTCGCTTATTTGGGCTTTTGAAAATCGCTGATTAGCTGTACACTGAGGTATACACTGCATTCGAACTCAAAACGAACTTAAAACGAATAACGAATAACGAATAGAAAAGTGAACGGAAAAACAAACGGAAAAACGAAGGGAAAAGCCAAGTAAAAGTCGAACTGCAGACCGTAATAACGAGGTGTTTACTTCTTATAGGAGAATGATTGAAATTATGGGAAGCTACCACATCCGCGGAGGGAAGCCGCTTTCAGGAACGATAAAAGCCAGCGGTAATAAAAATGCCGCACTTCCTTGCCTTGCTGCTGCCATGCTGACAGATGAGAAGCTTGTATTGAGAAATATTCCCGACATTGAAGACGTCCAGGTTATGATAAACATCATGAAAACCCTAGGGATGTCTGTTGAGCTCGTCCCCGGAGAACGGAGTTCCTACACTATTCAGAGGCATGATCTTCGAGGTGATATTCCCAGGGAACTTGCCGATGCAATCAGGGCTTCAATCCTTTTTGCCGGACCTCTGCTTGCCTTGCGGGGCTCCATCGTACTTCCTCCGCCCGGAGGGGATGTGATCGGACATAGACGACTGGATACGCATTTTCTGGTCTTCTCCTCCTTCGGCGGGAAGGCTGAACTTCAGGACAACGGTGATATTTATGTTCGTCTGGATTCGTTTCCCAGTGGTGATACTACGGTTTTTCTCGATGAGGCATCGGTTACAGCAACGGAAAATGCCATTATGCTGGCAGTAATGGCAAAAAAGGGAACGGAAACCCTTATTCGACACGCCGCCGGGGAACCTCACGTTCAGAATCTGTGTACATTTCTCCAGAAAATGGGAGCGGAAATCAGCGGTATCGGTTCAAACCTGCTGAGAATTAAGGGAGGCCTGAAACTTCACGGGTGCGAATATACCATCGGCTCAGATTATATGGAAATTGGGTCATTTATCGGACTTGCAGCGGCTGTAAAAGGTGAGATAACTATTCAGGGAGTAGAACGTGAGCATATGCCAATGATAGAGATGGGCTTTGCCCGCCTGGGAATCACCTGGGAGTACAGCGGAAATGCCCTTTGTGTACCCGCAAAACAGCACCGAAAGATAGTCCCGGAAGTCGGCGGTTCAATCCCTCATATAGATGACGGCCCCTGGCCGGCTTTCCCCTCCGATCTTATGAGCATACTGGCGGTTACAGCAACGCAAAACGAAGGAACAATTCTTATCCACGAGAAAATGTTCGAATCAAGAATGTTTTTCATAGATATCCTCATCAGAATGGGAGCTGGGATAGTTCTCTGTGATCCCCACAGAGCTGTAATTACCGGCCCTAGAAGACTGCATGGGCAGCAGGTTGATTCTCCGGATGTACGAGCCGGAATGGCCTTGGTGATAGCTTCACTATGCGCTTCAGGGAGAAGTACTATACGCAATATTTATCAGATAGAAAGGGGGTACGAGGGACTCTGCAGGAAATTGGTATCCCTGGGAGCAAATGTGACACGAGAAGAGGATTCGGCTGCAGACAGAAGACAGCAGGATGGAGCTACATTGGATCGACCGTGATTCTTTTTCAGCTTTTTCAGCTGAAAAGATGAGGAAGTCGCGGGTATACAAGAAACAGAACATAATCCGGTGAATTCATAAAAAATATAGCTCAAAAGGGATTGACAAAAAAGTTATTAACAAGTTATCCACAAGTTGTTGTGCGGACCGCGATATACACGAATTCTGCAAGCTCTTATCCATTTGGAAGCGTTTCATGGGCATGTAATAATTTTTATGAAATATTTACATGTATAACAATGATTTAATAATTTTTACTTAACAGGTGTAGAAATTTTGCCATAAAAATCGTTCTTCAGAAATGAAAAATAAATCCTTATTACAATACGAATAATTTATCCACAAGTTATCCACAAGCTGTTTACGCATTGAAATAGCGTTATTTTCTTATGAGAATCTTATGAGAAATTGGTAAATTTGGTACACTTTTTGTATGAAATGTGTGTCATCATAGTAAATGCTTATAAGCATGACAGATAAAAAAAATTTACTACTAAAAAAAAAATTGGAAAAAAACAACATGGAGGCAGAATTCGATTAACTGTAGTAATACTCTTTTTAAGCGGGTAAGAGAGTGTTAGAACGATGCAGAAATTTGGGAATACAGCTGTTTTCTGTTCAGGAGGATGCTAAACTGTATAATTACAATATTTTCGCTTGCAAGATAGATAGAAATCCTAGTACAATAGGTGCTGTTATGAAAAGAAAAATATTAGGTATATCTATTTTGAGTCTTATGATTATTCTGGCAGCGGCTTCTCTTCCGGCTCAGGAAGCGGGTAATGAGGTCGAGCTGAGTCCAATAGAAAAAGCTTATCAAGAGCTGAATATTGCCGGGGCGGAAGGACTGGAGCAATTCGGCTATGATCTGCTGGAAGAGTGGCAGCCTACGGCAAAAGGTCCGGTAAATGATACGTATGTTGTCGGCCCGGGTGATGTGCTGCGTGTATATATTTGGGGCGAACCGGTGGATTTTGGTTCTATACAAGGCACTTACGAAGTTCCTGTAGAAAATGATGGAAAGATTTTCCTTCAGCCAGCTGGAAGACTATCGGTATGGGATCTCACCTTGGAACAAATTGTTCAGCAGATAACGGAAAAGCTTGAAAAAAAATACCGGAATTTTACTGTTGATGTTTCACCGGCGGAAATCCGGGATATCTCAATTTTCGTAAGCGGCTATGTGCAGAAGCCTGGGGTGGTAACCGCTTCCAGCATCTGGAATATTCTTGATGTTATCGGAGCAGTCGGCGGAGTAACGAAAAAAGGCTCTCTGAGAAATATTGTTATTTACCGCGGAGATGAGGAAATCAATGTTGACCTATATGATCTCTTTATAAACGGCAGGAACAGCCTGCCGCAGATTCGTGAAGGAGATGTAGTGAAGGTTCCTTCTGTTGGAAAAGTTGCAGCTGCAGGCGGCAGAGTAGTCCAGCCGGGTATATATGAGTTTAAGCAGGGAGAATCCCTGGATGATCTTCTTGGGTTCAGCGGCGGAGTCCAATTTTCCGGTGCTGAAGAGAAGGGAACGCTGATACGGGAATCCGGGAATGGCTATGTTGTCAGTGAGGGAAGCTCCCTGGACAGCAGGTTCAGAAGCAGGCAGCTGTCGGATGGTGATCTTGTCTTAATTGCTTCCAGCGGGAAAGCAGGGGCAGAGTATATATCCGTAAGCGGCCGTGTCCTCTATCCCGGAGTCTACTCCGTAAAGGCAACCCCCATGCTTTCGGATCTGCTGAGTAAAGCGGGAGTTCGTCCGGACACGGATATGCAGTTTGCCACCTTGGTAAAGGGCTATCCTGAAGGAACAGAGGACTCTTACATTGTATTCAGCCCCGCCGATGTGCTGAATGAAGATAATAATATTGATTATGAATTATCCCCTCTGGATGCAGTTGAGCTGTATGAGAAGGAATCGGAATACGCAACGGCGCCTATTCAGGTTTTCGGAGATATTTCCGGCGGCATAACGGCATATCAGGAAGGAATAAGTCTGCTGGATGTACTGAACAACAAAAACATCATAAATCCCGAAAAGTTTCATGCCAGAATTATCCGTGACGGCTCAGTTCACGGACAGGTACAGCTGAAGGATTTGTTCATTGTCGGTGATATGAAGAAGAATTTGACCCTGGAGCCGGGGGATAAAGTGGTGATCATGGAGAATGATGATTCCGTGGCAGACCTGAACAGCGTGAAAATTCTTGGAAATGTGAAGGCCCCAGGGGTATTTACCATTAAGGAAGGGCAGACCCTTTCCGAACTCCTGAAAAAAGCCGGAGGCTTCAGCGAGGATGCCTTCCCCGAAGGGCTTGTAGTTGTTCGTGACTCAATCCGGGAAGAACAGATGCGGCAGCTGAGACACAATATTACGGTGATACAGCAGCAGATTGCTGATTTGAGTACTGCCATAGCGGCGGAAGCCCTGGATGTGGATGTAAAAATCGCTCTGCAGGGGCAGATATCGCGGCAGAAGTCCATGCTGCAGATGGCGGAAGATAATATAGAAGAAGCAGCTGGAAGAATAGTTCTCGGCCTCAGTCGTGTGGATACGCCGGAAGATATTGCCGGAACCGCCGATGATATTGTAATGAAACCCGGGGACCACATCTATGTTCCCGATGTTCCCAGTCATATAACTGTTATGGGGGATTTGAACTCAATTATTGCAGTTCCCTACAACCCTTCAAAAAAGGTGATCGAATATCTTGAGGATGTGGGCGGCATCACAGTGAAGGACTACTCACTTGCTATCAGGAAGAGCAACGGTAAGATGATTAACGGCATTTCATACTGGATGGGCGGAAACTCCCTGGTGAATAAAACCCTGGATCCCGGGGATGTGCTGATGGCGGTAAAATCCATTGAACTTCCCGATAATGTGATGTTCAAGAACAATTTTACCTATATCCTTGATTCGGTTTCCAAGCTGACTTCAACGGTGTATACAACTATTGAAATTGTGAATGCCTTCAGCGGAAATTAAGAGCTGAATTGAATAGTGAAGGACTGAGCAGAAAAATTTTATTAGAGCAGAGTTCAGAGTTGCGAAACAGAGTATGATTTATTTCATCAGCTGTGTCTGAACTGCTCCCAGAGCATAGACGGCAGCCGTTTCTGCGCGCAGGACATTGGTTTTGAGAAAAACCGGGCTGCCTCCTGCCTTTTTGAGGAAGGCTGTATCCGAATCCGAAAAACCTCCTTCCGGCCCGATGGCGATTGCCGCGGATGGAGGCTCGGAAAGGGATAGGACAGTCTGGGATACTTCTAGACTCTCTAGATTCTCCCCATTCTTGTCTCTATACTGATCTTCATGCAGCTTCACAATATCATCTATCACATCTATCAGGGACGGTGTGCCGATATCCTCATGATGGAAATAGATCAGAGGTATAGGCTTGGCAGAAAGCTTATTGTGGAATTCGGCGATGCGGCTGATGGGCAGGAGGTCATACACGCGGCTTGCCACAGGGGAGCCGGACTGCTGCAGAGCTTCCCTGCAGATCATGTCCCAACGTTTTTTCTTCTTTTCACAATCCTTTTCGGTAAAAACCGGGACCGTATGCCTGCTCATAACAGGTATGATGGACTGTACTCCGATTTCTGTCGCCTGCCGTATGAGGGTATCCATTTTTTTCCCCTTCAAAACAGACTGATAGAGATGTATCTTCGGCAATTTTCGGGATTGAGCAATATCTTCCTGCTCCACCGTTTCTCCCGTATCCTGCAGGCTGCAGATACCGTCCTCAATGGAAACAATTTTCACCGAGTAAAGTGCCCCCTTCGCATCACGAACTGTCAGGCGGCTGTCCTGCTGCATTCTGAGCACATGCAGCAGGTAATGGCTCTGTTTTTGCGATAGCGCATAGGGTTTATCACAGGTAAAGGGGGACTCCAGGACCAGTACACGCATGAATCCTCTCTCCTCTCATTTTACTTTACTTGAATAATAACTTTGCGGTGCCGCGGACCGTCAAATTCGCAGAGATAGATATCCTGCCAAGTTCCAAGGGTGAGCTGTCCGCGGGAAATAGGAATTACGGTCTGAAAACCCATCATGCTCGCCTTAATATGGGCTGCTGAATTGCCCTCCATATGGCGATAGTTGTCGTCAAAGGGTACTATGGAGTTTAACTCCTTAATGATGTCACGTTTTACATCCGGGTCGGCATTTTCGTTGATGGTGACGCCGCAGGTGGTATGGGGGACGAAAATCAGGCACTGTCCTTCATCTATTCCGGCATCCCGGACTGCCTGCTTGACTTCCGGCGTTATATTTTCCAGGGATACCCGGGAACTTGTTGAAACTCCTATCTGCTTAGTCATCCCGAAACCTCCTTAGTATGTCTTAGAAGCGAATAAGCGCTGGCAAAAAGCTTTGTGTTGAATCACTCCATAAGCAGCTGATTGAAAGAGAGAGAACAGCGAACAAATTACTGCTTTGTCCGCTGTCCTTCAAGGTTTTTTTTATTCGTTAACCGCAGGTGCCGGCTCCTCGTTCAAATCCTGTTCAAGATACTCAATAGCTCTGTTCAGGGGTATATCATACTCCAGATCAAAAGTCGGTGGGAAATCCATGCGGTTTGTATATTCGTTCTTAATCATAATATTCAGATAGCGGTCGCTCAGCTCATATCCGTCCTCTTTCAGTTCCTCAACGAAGGCATTTATCGGTGCTGATGCATAATCAGGATGTTCATCTGCAAAGCTTTCAATTCGGCCCGATTCCATCAGTTCGGCGGCAAGTTTAGATTCCTCGTCGCTCAATTCCGGGGCTTCCGATGCAATATTTGGTTCAATTCCAACTTCATTGATATCTGTACCGTTGGGAGTTAGGTATTTTGAAATGGTCAATTTGAAAAAATCATTTCCAAAGGGATAGACTCCCTGAACAAGCCCTTTGCCGAAGGTGGTTTTTCCGATGAGGGTTGCCCGCCCATTGTCCTGAAGGGCGCCGGCGAGGATTTCTGAAGCCGATGCGGAACCTTCATTAATAAGAACCACCATGGGGATATCCATGGGTACCTGGGTGAAGGGCAGAGCCTGGTACGTGCGATTCTGTATCTCCAGCCGGGATTCCGTGCTAACGATAGTGCCTTCATTCAGGAAGAAATTTGCTATTTCACGAACCGATGCAAAATCCCCTCCAGGATTGTATCGTAAATCAATAATCAGCTCGGAGTAGTTATTTTTTCGGAAGGACTGAATGGCCTCCTTCACTTTTTCCGGCGTGACAGGGGTAAACTGAATGATCTTCAGGTAGGCTGTGTCATCGTCAATCATATCATATTTAACCGTTGGAACAGTAATTACTTTTCTGGTGATGGTGATATCGTAACTGACTTTTTCACTTTTATAGACAGTAACGACCACTTTGCTGCCCTCTTCTCCGCGCAGTTTTTTGGAAGCCTCCTCCACGGTCAGCTCATCCACTGGCTCGCCGTCAATGTGGGAAATCAGGTTGCCGGCATGCAGACCGGCTTTTGCGGCGGGAGATCCTTCAAAGGGAGAAACGATGGTAACCATATAGGTTTCCGGTTCATCGGTACTGTATTCAGGGTCCGGTTTGGAGATATATGCACCGATTCCTCCGTATACGCCTGTGGCTGTATCCATCAGATCTGAAGCTTCCTCTTCAGAAAAATAGCCGGAGTATGGGTCGTCAAGGCCTTCGAAGAGCCCGTCTACTATGGATTCATAGATAACTTCATGGTCGAGTTCATTAAGGTAGCGTTTATCAATAAATCGGTAGAGTTCTTCAAGTTTTTCAATATTCTCAGAAACGTGATCGCCGTTTTCGGCAGCGGAGGTATCATCCCCAATCATATTCTGGAGAATATCCGGAGACTGGGAAGAGGATCCTTCCGAAGGCTGGTCCGATCCCTGAGCATCTGCATCTGTTTCCTGACTTGATCCGGGTTCTGACTCATAGCCGCCCTGGGAAAATTCAAGAGGTGATGTTAGGGAAAGTCGTGCTGCGTTCTCCAGGGAGTACTGATCCTGCGCTTCGACGCTGGGAAGTACAATTGCCAGGGAACCTGTTAATACAATAGTAAATAACGCTATATAACCTAATATTTCTTTTTTCATGTTATCAATATACTAACAAATGAATCTATTGACCACAAGCAATGAACGTCGTACACTTCGGAAACAGTTGCTTGTTTATGATTTTTTCATAGAGTAGTAAAATTACGAACTTATGACCGGGTGATGTGTATGCAGAAAGGAAAACGATATATTTATATAGGTCCGCTTCTCTGGGAGATCCTGAGATTCGGGCTGCTGTGGAACATGACTTCCCGGGCGCTGAATGTGGACAGCAGCTATGGTACTGCCCTCTACCTATTCTGGCTGAATGCGCCTCTCCTGGGCTTGATTTCCGGCTATGTGCTTTTATGGCTTCGGGGAGGAGATGAGCGGGGGCTCGAGATTATCGTGATCATGACCAAGGGATATCAGGTGCTGATTGGAGCGGCGGCGGCGGTTATCCTTTTCGGCGGCATCGGGACGCATCCAATCTTTTTTCATGGTGAGAGCATCATGGTCGGGTTTCTGGCCTTGATTGATATCATGATTCTGGTGTTTCTGCTGATTATTACGGGAAAATGATTTAGTTACGAAAACGTGATTTAGTTACGGGAAAGTGAAACACATATAATGAAACGTTTACTGTAAAAACGTATACAGTGAAAAATAGAGGTAAAAAGGCGTCACAAAGCTGCGTGCCGCCATAGTCGTTATAGTCGCTATATTTGCAAAGTTTGCTAAATCTAAATACAGTTTTGAAGACGGGGGAGCTGCATGATACTTGCATATATTGATTTTCCTGCATGGCTGAAGCCAGAAATTATTCCGGGGCTGCCGGTCCGCTGGTACGGGCTGATGTATATACTTGCGTTTGCCGTGACCTACCTGCTGGTTATGTATCAAATAAAGCAGGAGCGGATCGACCGGACTTCAGATGATGTGATTTCCATATTCATGTGGACAATTCTAGGCCTCCTGATCGGTTCCCGTATTTTTGCCGCAACCATTTATGATCCCACGGGTTTTTATCTGCGGAATCCATGGCTGATTTTCTGGCCTTTCCGGGACGGACAGTTTACGGGGCTTCAGGGGATGAGTTACCACGGCGGCGTGGTAGGTGCAGTGGTGGGGGCTCTCTTGTACTGCCGCATTCATAAGGAGAGTTTTCTCTTCATGGCGGATCTGACGGCGGCGGCTATTCCCCTGGGATACACCTTCGGGCGATTGGGGAACTATATTAATGGAGAACTGTGGGGGCGGGTAAGTACCCAGCCGTGGGCAACGATATTCCCCTATGCTCCGCGGTTTTCTACAGGTGAGGCCTGGGTGCGGGAAACTGCTGATGCCATTGGGATGCCGTACGAGGGGCTGCAGATGCTGAATCTGCCGCGACACCCCTCTCAGCTCTATGAAGCGGTCCTGGAGGGGATCGTGCTGTGGCTGATCCTGTGGTTCGTCTTCAGGAAACGGAAGTCCTTCGACGGCTATCTGATTTCGCTGTATATCATCGGCTACGGTATTGCTCGCTTTTTTGTGGAGTATTTCCGCGAACCCGATGCGGAGCTCGGCTTCATCATCAAAGGGGGCGAGGCGGTTGAAAAGACGGCGCTCTTTGTTTCTCCCTGGAATATCTCCATGGGTCAGATTCTGAGCCTGATCATGATTGCCGCTGGGGTGCTCTTCTTCTTTGCAGCGAAGCGCCGGGGAGGTCAGTACTTTCGGGAAGCCGTCAGAAGCGGATCGCGGAAGCATCAGCCTGCAAACACAAAAAAGAGCAAAAACTCTGGAAAAAAAAGCAAAACCCGGGGTTCACAGAAGAAAAAAACGAACAAAAAGAACAGTAAAACTAAAAAAACCAAAAAATCGTAAATAAGCTTCACAAATGCCTGCAAACAAGCTACTATCAAATAAGGTATTCCCTACGATTTCTGTGGGAAGCGGATTGTGCCTAAGCTGAATCTTTGAAAGGGACGGATTATGTTTGCAGGTTCCCAAGCACTTTGTTCTATCAGCTATGAATTGAATGGAACGGTTCATAGCTATGAGCTTCCTCTTGTCTGGACGGCCGGCCGAAAAACGGAAGTATTGATCGGCTGTCGATTTTTCTATTTTAAAAATACGTATTACGGTTATGCTGTGTACTCAATTTCTCTGGAAGTAGCCCCTGGGGAGCGAATACGTCTCAAAAAACTTGCCCTGCACTGCGTTTCAGATAGGGAAGTAATCCGGCTCTTTTCAAATGGCTTCCAGTCATGGAGTACCAGCGGTGAGCGGGATCTGCGTGAGAAGCAGCGGAAGATGAACCCGCTGCTTTTGTACTGGAGAAAGAAGTATAAGTTGGATTATCTGGGGGATGCACATTTTGCTGATGCTTACGCGAGCGAAAAGAGCGGGCAGTCCGGGGTTGTGCGGAGTTACACTTTCGCTTACGGGGTGAAGAAGCCCGACGAAAGCAGGAGAGACCCTAGAGTGGAGCCATCGGATGCCGGCACGGCTGAGGAAATTCTGTTTATCGGAAGCACTGACGAGTCCTTCGGATACACCATCATCGAAATGGCAGCTCGTGGAAAAAAACTGGAAACTACCGTCTTCAAGGAGTGCGAAGGACTGGAATTATGCGGAGATGAAGGCTGCGGTAATACGGTTAGTGAAAAAGTAGGCGAAAATGAAGGCGGGAATGCAAGCGCAGGTTACGGATCGTATGCGCTGTTTTCGTTGTTCTGTGGGGAGGAGAAGAGGGATAATGTCTTCGGTTACTGGGCAAAGCGGGTACGGCACAGCAGTCCGGCTGGAAAAAAAGCAAAGAAGCCAACAGAGCCGTCAGCGGGATGGACAAGCTGGTACCGGTATTATGAGAAAATTGATGAAGCCTGCATACTGAAGAATCTTCGCTCGTTTTCTGAAGCAAACGTTCCTCTGGATTATTTTCAAATTGATGACGGCTGGCAGAATGCTGTGGGAGACTGGCTGGAGGTGAAGGACAGCTTTCCCCGCGGGATGAAGCCTATTGCAGATGCAGTGAACGCGGCGGGGTATACGCCTGGGCTGTGGCTGGCGCCTTTTGCAGCGGAAGCATCTTCCCGATTGTTCCGGGAACATCCCGACTGGGTTGTCCATGATGCGTATGGGAAGCCTGTTCCTGCGGGGAATAATCCATTTAACTGGAGCGGATATTTCTATGCCCTGAAATATGAAATTCCGGAAGTAAGAAACTACCTGGAAAAAGTGTTCTCTGTATTGTATACGGAGTGGGGATTTCGCCTGGTGAAACTTGATTTTCTGTATGTTGCGGGTATTAAGCCTCGGAACGGCAAAAGCAGGGGGATGATCATGCAGCAGGCAATGGATCTTCTTCATGCTATCATAGCTCCGTATGAAGATCTCAAGGTACTTGCCTGCGGTGTACCTCTTGCTTCGGCTTTTTTCTTTGCAGACTACTGCAGGATTGGGAGTGACGTATCACCGAAGTGGGAAGACCGACGGCTTGCTTTCATGCGTTTTCCCGAACGGGTGTCCACCAGCAACTCCCTGAAGAGTACGGTGGGCCGAAATATGCTGAATTACCGGTTTTTCGTGAATGATCCTGATGTTTTTTTCCTGCGGAAAGAGGGAGTTCATATGACGGAGAGTCAGAAGCACAGCCTCTTTCTTGCAAATAATATTTTCGGCGGGCTTATCTTTACGTCAGATAATTTCGGCCAGTATTCATTTCCGGAAAAATCGCTTTACTGTTCCCATTTTCCGGTGAGACAGAAGAAGATACTTTCTATCTATAGTGACAGAGGCTTTATCCATGTCTCTTTTCTGATAGAACGGTTGAAATATATCGCCTTTATCAATCTGACGAGCCGAGGACGGAGTGCGGAGCTGCCAGAAGGCAGCGATACCCTCTGGTACAGCCGGACGGATGGCTTTATGCGGGGGGCTGAACATGTGGAGCTAAGCGGGTATGAGTCGCGCTGTTTTCTCAGATCCTCTAAACAGGCATGGGGGGTTATGGGAAGCACCAGCCGCCTGTTTCCGGGGAGCGAGGTGAAGGTAAGTGAGAGAAATGGGAAGTTCCTCCAGGTGGAGCTGCATGAACGGACTATGCGTCCCGGAACCATCTATATACGAACTCCGAAACATATTGATAATATCATCGTAAATAAACGGATGATGCAGGTTGAGGACTGCGTCGGTGTGCCCTGTGTGAAACTGAACGGCAGGGATACAAAGCTTTGGGATTTTCATTCCCAAACGTAGCGAGAGGAGCGGAAGCATTAATATGCTTCCATTCCCGAGCGAGTGCAGGGAACGCAAGGAGAAATACCCCGGCCCTAGGGGCGGCCAAAGAAG
>JAIPFU010000024.1 GCA_021736505.1 Spirochaetia bacterium
TTTTAATTTCCTAAGTACTGTGAAAATTATTTTCCCTACTAATATGGATTTTAATTTCCACACTATACTGAATTCTATTTTCCGGACTACAATGATTTTTAATTACCTAAATATAGTGATTTTTACTTGCCATTTACATTTCTTCAGAAAGTCCATCATCAGTATAGCGTTGCTCATTCCCTGTCACATCAACTGTCTGTATTGTCTCATATTCTCCTGAAGAAGTTGTACCCCGCTGGATTTCATACTGTTCTGTTTTGTCATGGTTTCTTTGTATAGTGAGTTCAACAGAAGTTGGGCTTGCCGCCGCAGCTGACAGTATCTCTGGAGTTCCGCGGTGAGGGATGATAGAGATATCACCATCAAAAAGACTTGTAGAGATTTCTGATCCAGTCCCCGCCAACACTTCAGGCATTAGCCGTAAGCCAGTATCAAGTCCATAGATAAAGTCCACGCCATGTGCAGTCTCCGCGTTACCAAGGCTGTTTTTATAAGTGTCTGCATATGCACGCATTCCTGCATATATATCTAAATATGCTAGCTTTTTTTGAGCTGCACGCAGCCGTATTCCGATCCCTGCATTGGAATAAACTCCTAATGATATCTCTCCCGAAGATGTCACAGCTATTTTGTCAAACCCGATTTGAAAAGGATCATCAGGTTCATGTGGTAATTTAGAAAAACCCTGTTCATTGAATATGCGTGTTACTGAGAATGGATCGCTGCAGCTGATGGTTATTGAGCCTGAACCATCTATTGAGACATCAAATCCTATAAACACTTCAAGCCCGGCTGCAGCTAATTCTCCGGGGATGAAAATGTTTGCATAAGGTATTTGAACTCTTGCTTCTAACTCTTGCCCAATCAGATGGCTAAGCGATATACCCGCATCAACACTTAGGGTTAACTCTGATTCAAACATACCACTCATATGCACGCGAGTTTCTGCATTATTCTCTTCTAGGCTCCAATACTGAAAACGAAAATCCGATATTTGTATGCTTCCGCTCACAAATTGCGTCAAATCGACATACACACCACCTACTCGAACTTCCAAACTTGCTTCAGGGTGTGGAAAAGTAATGCCTATGTCATCAGGCCCATGGTTAATTACTAAATCGATCGTTTTGATAAAATCTTCGAGAGGTTTCTCAACGAGAACAATACGAATCTGATCATTAATCATCTCTACTTCTTCAACTCGACCAGTGATTGCTCCATAAACCGTTCCATATAACTCTAAATAAGTCATCAATGATTTTCCTATGACCAAATATGTTCCAGTTTTAATCGGTGTCCTTGAAGAAAAACTTCTAATACCTCTATATCCATCAGTACTTTCAAGCATCACTACATATCGTTCTTTATCAGTTTTTTCCACTGATTTTACTGAGATATCGGGGTTTGTTTCTGTTGAAAGTTCGACTACCTCTTCATGATACTCTTCAACGACCGAAGTGACCCTTCCCTCAACATCAACTTGCTCGCTACGTGGAGGTAACAGCAAATGACAAGAGATAAATGTAAAGGAAATAATGATGATAAAGGCTCCATAGACAGCAGTACGAAGTATGGTACGTCGGTTATTCTTGAATATAGACATCCATGATCTCCTTTGTAATACTGATTAATTGAATGTCACTATGGGAACCATCTTTAAAAGCTACCTGTAAGTATGTATCTCCTTTCTGCAGTTTCCCTAATTCAGCTGACCCACCAGGGAGAATAGCTTCCTCCCATATAAGGGAACTGCTCGGTAACTGTTCATCAGCAAGCGTTCTATCTGCATAGACTGCAGTTATGGTTGTTTCTGTTTGGTTATGGATGATAAGTTCAGCATTATGATAGAAAATATCATAGAGGAGGTTGCAGCTTGTAGTTAGGATGAAAAACAAACATACGATACAAGCTATTTCAGGGATACGTAATCGTCTTGACATACCATGCTCTCCGCATACTAGGGACCAGCTCATGGTTGTATAAAATGATTCAAGTATTACTTACTTATTGTAACCCTTGTAGATCCCCAAAGCAATGCTTATAGGTTGTTTTTTATCCTATAATACAAAGAAATAGATTTTTTTGAATCATATACCGAATAATGCTATTATTTAGGACATCAAGAGATAATTATCAATTCTATTTTTGGAACTTTTCAATAGGTAGTGCGATTATTTTATTGCTATCTTTGGCATATTGAAACCTTCATTCAATACAAAGAAAATTTGTGTTCTATCGAGCTATTTGTATTTAATAGCTTTCTGAGCTATTCCATCAACCCCACTGCAGCAGCTGTAGCTCTAGCACATACATGCGTATCCAGGGGCTTCATTATGTTCACGGAGTTTTACCCACTCCAACTTCGGATTATATCGCTTGTCCATCAGGGGTGGATTTCTTTAGTACCTCGGCACAGAGCTGCTTGATGTATTCGTCATATTAATTTTAAGAAAAATGACATTATTCTAAAGGGTACGGATAATTCATTTAGTCCCTCAACATCAGTAGAAGCAGGGTGAACGATATTATATCTTGGCTCTAAGGTCTAAATACAGGGGTTTTTAAGTAGGGGGAACTGTTCCAAATAGCTTAGAGGGTACATTATTTATTCAGGGAAATTGAGGCTCTCAATTCCCTGTTAAAAAGGCTTTTTGGTGTCACTTAATCCTCAGTTGTAAGTCATTTTAATTGCTGTACAATAAGAAGTACTACGAACCCTTGATTTTCAAAAAATGCAGAATTATAATTAATTATCAATTCATGATTTTAAACACTTCATTTAAAAAGTAGGCTTGCTTACTATGAAAATTGCTGTCAAAAATATCAAACCAAACCCTTTTCGGAATATTGAGAACTATCCTATTGACAGGGAGAAAGTCGAACTATTAAAAGCTAGCATTAAAGAAACTGATTTTTGGGATAATATTATTGTCCGGAAAAAAGATAATCATTACTTCGAATTAGCGTACGGACATCACCGGCTTGAAGCCCTAAAAGAACTTGGCATAAAAGAAATCAATATTCCCGTTAAAGAACTTGATGATGCTCAGATGATCAAGATTATGGCAAACGAAAATTTGGATGAATGGAGACACAATACAGCAGTCATAAATGAAACGGTTTTAGCTGCAAAAACTTTTCTGGATGGAGAACTGGCGAAGGATGATAAGCTGGGCACCTCTAATAGCTTTATTAGAGGTCTATTTGAAAGTCAAAGAGCTTTTGAAACAACCAAGGGTTTAGGAGTTGGTCAGACCACTATACTCAAATTCCTTGGTGGAGCATGGAAACAATATCAAATCCAAAGAGCATTGACCTTTATATCTGATGAAAAGATAGCACGGGAAGCCATTGAGATCTTTGAAGAACCAATCCATGCTGAAACATTTAGAGAGCTATGCAGTTCAAAAACAAACAGAATTTCGGCTAATAACATGCTTTCTTGCACCTTACCAGACTTGTTATTCAATACAAAGGAAGAACAATTAGAGGTAGCAAAAAACATTAAAAAAAGGTTAGTTGAAACAAATAGGGAAATTACAAGAAATGCTATTCAAGATGAATTCAAAAAAATTATGAATGAAAGAATGGCCACTAAAGATGAAGAGTTAGTATTAGGAATGACAGAAGAAGAATTAGTTGATGAATATTTTAGTGGGAAAGCCGAAGATTTGATTTCTCTCCTTCAGAGTTTCACTAAAAAAGTGAAAAAGTTAAAAAAGGAGATCGCTGAAAATGAACCAACTTATGATAGGGATCTTCTGAAAAAAGAAATATTTTATCCGGTCATAATTGCTCTAGAAGAAACTGTTAGTGAATGTAATTATGACCTTCTAGATTTATTAAAGAATTGTAGGAGCGAAATGTTATGAAAATATTTTTAGCAACATGGCCACAAGCCAAAGATCAAATTGAAGCATTGAATAAAAGAAATGTTAAAAACAGACTATTTAGTTATTATTTTATCGATAAACAATTGAAAAATAATCGAAAAAAGATTGTTTCTAAGAAAGTTCATGAACGATGGAATAGGAAAAAGTAATTATATCTGTTAATGGTTTTTCTGTGTAAATTCAATCTGGTAACACTGACTAAACTGGTAATATTAAGGCTCTGTAAAAGCAAAGATATTACTTTCTATCTATCCAATTCCCATTTTTATAATAATTTGTTGAACCTACATATAATTGACCCATGATTTTAGACACCAAGGGTGGGGCAAAAGTCTTCTCCAAAAAGACTGACAAAAAACTGAGCAATTAGAAGAAACCCAAGGGGAACTTTTCAAGAAAACTGATCATCTGCAGTATGACGAGGACGAAGATGACGAAGAAGTGACTGAGGACGATGAGGAGGAGCCTGAGGACGAGGAAGATGAGGAAGAGGATATTGATGACGATGAGGATGAAGAAGAGCCTGAGGGCGAAGATTACGATGAAGATAAAGTGAAGTCTTAGTCCTAGATCGCTATAGATTTTTTTGCTGGTGAGTTGGCGAAATATTTAGCACCAAAATAAATTTGTTCTGGGTTTCTATTAATTTGGGAATAATACTTGTAATTTACTCTTTTTTTAATTTTTCAATCAAATTAAACGACTGAAATTTTTAAAACACTATTTTCTAAATCTGTGATACTTCTTATACATTTTCCATTTATATTGCTTACTTAATTATTTGGAGCTGTCCTAATCCCTACCTCTTTAACCTGTAATTCGAATAATCCATTTCAACAATGCCTTTGCCAGATTTACCACCTATTTAACCCCAAATGGTTGTTAAACAGCAAACAGTTTTATATAGGCCAATATACTTTTCTTAAAGGTATTAATGCTTTTCCTTCAGGGTCAAAATTATCATAATTTTGTAAAATTAATTCCACAAGAAAATCTGAATCAATCAATGTAATTGGAATATTAGCTCTATCGGCTTCATACTTCGAATCTTTTGTAAAACCTCCACTTGAAAAATAAACACCTTTATCCCCTTGCCGGATACCACCAATAAAACTTCTTAAATCTTGTGACCCAATGGTTCCTAGACGATGTTTTACTTCTATTAATATTCTTGGATCTTCTAGTCCTAAGCCATCAGGTGAAGCAACAATATCTTTACCTCTATCACTTCCCGCTGGACTAATTCTAGTTTTATAACCCATAGATCGCATAAGAGAAGCTACTAACTCCTGCATTTCTTCCCAATCTAATTCAAGTATTTTATCCTTAATAAACTCATGTGCTTTTTCTGAAAAATCTTCTTGTATAAGATCTAAATTTTCGTCATCTTCAATGTATTCTTCAGTTGTTTCACCTGAAATAGCATTTAAAATTTCTTGTTTTGCTGGATTTTGTATTTCAAATATTGATGCTATTGAGCCCAATGAATTCTTTGTTTTTACTGTAAGATCATCTCTATTGATTTGATTTTGCCATTCAACTTTCCTTAAATGAAAATAAGTTATTAAGTTTTCATCATAATAATAATCTGACTTTATTTTACCCAACCAGTAAATACGCTCATTTGGCTTATATGTTATTACATAGTCTTCTATTTTAAATTCTAATGTAAATCGGTATATTTGTCCTGCATTCATATTTCTAGAATGTTTTTTGTCATTAGAATAGATTTCTTCATATAATGCTTTTATTTCTTCTAAATTGTTTATATCAGATAGTTCACCTAGGTCATTCCACCCAACTGCTATTATCCCATTATCTATAAAATCATCTATTAAGTAAGCTCTTTCTCCTGCTCTAACCATCCACATTCTATTATTATTCATGTCTTTCTCCTATAATATTAACTCTAACAATGATTCTTTTTACCTAATTTCCAAATATTTTAAAAAAAATTACGAGTAAAAACATTCTACTCAACAATTTTAAGGTGATTTTATAAATAACACAAGGTAGTATTACAAAATACAAGTTAATGCTTCATTCAGAAATGATAATGTAAAAGGTATACGGAAAAAATAATACTGACATTATTGTACCAGTTATTCAAGTTGTAGTTATAATATTTTTAATTATGAAATGTACGGATAATTCATTTAGTCTATCAACATCTGTAGAGATCTTTAGGAGAGGGGATTAGGCTACTAGAAAATCTTAGTTCTAAGGTCTAGAAACAGAGAGATTTTAGGGGGAGGGAAATTGTTGCATAGAGATATTAGGGAAATATATATCTTAGGAATTGAGACCGGTTTAAAACGTCTTTTTTAATTACTACAATTAACCCGCTAGTAGGTAGAATTAATATATGACGAACTAATGACTAAATTAGGTTTTTTGAACTCAATATATATTAAATAAAATATTTTGAGTTTCTCTCTTTAAACACTTATATATATAAAGAAACAGGCAAAAATCAGGATAAAACTCAATAGAAAAGAATATCACCTCTTTATTTTTTTGAAAAAGATTATATAATTAAAATATATAAATAAGAACAGCAAGTAGAGAATATAATTATGTATCAGAAAGAAAAAATAATTGAATTCCCAGCTCATACTATTAAGAGTTCACCTAGAAACTCGGCCAGCCGGGAAATCAAATATTTTACTGAATTACAAATTAAGGCTTTACGCCGCGTTACTAAGGATGCAAGTGATCTAGCTAGAAATAAGGGACAAGTTACTGGAATTCGGGAATGGATTATTGTTGATGTGTTAACTTGTACAGGAATACGGGTTGCTGAATGTGCTGATCTTAGATGCGGTGATTTGCATACAGCTTATGGAGAGTCAGAGCTTGTTATAAAAAACGGAAAAGGCAATAAACCCAGAACCGTTCAAATACCTGAGAGCCTAAAAAAACATATGAAAAGCTATCTCAAATGGAAGAAAACCAAGGGCGAATCGATAACCAACAATAGTTATCTTTTTAAAGGACAGCGTGGACAAATGACAGTTCAAGCTATTCAACAAATAGTAAAAAAATATTTAAAGAAAATTGATCTATATGAAAATGGCAAATCAGTACATGCCTTGAGACATAGTTATGCAGTTGAATATTATAGAAAAACAAAAGATTTACGAGGATTACAGAAGCAGCTTGGTCATAGCAGTATACAAAATACACAGATTTATGCAGATGTAAGTAAAGAAGATATTCAGAAAAACATAAAAGGGCTGTGGGGGTAAAACATGAAAAGAGAACCTGGTCGTAAGACCGTAGGAGCAGCAGTTGATGAAAAACTTTGGCAAGAATTAAGAATACAGGCTTTTAGGGAAGGAAGAAAAACTGGGCAGTTGTTAGATGATTCAATTAAGTTGTATTTGAATAAAATAAACACTGAATCAGAAGATATAAAGAAAAATTAAAGTTTTTTCATAAAGGAGTCTTACAATGAAAACTTATAAAAAAGAACTTTGGATGAATACACGACAGAGACGTCAATTGATTAATATCACAGAAGATGTTGAAAAATGCTTACAAGAAAGTAGTATTAAAGAAGGTTTAATTCTTATTAACGCTATGCATATTACTGCTAGCGTTTTTATCAATGATGATGAGCCTGGGCTTCATCAGGATTATGAAGAATGGCTGGAGCGTCTTGCACCGGAAAAACCCCACAGCCAGTATCGCCATAATGGATTTGAGGATAATGCGGATGCTCATATGAAACGCCAGATAATGGGACGTGAAGTAGTTGTGGCTATTACGGAAGGTAAATTAGATTTCGGGCCATGGGAACAGATATTCTATGGTGAATTTGATGGAAAAAGGAAAAAAAGAATATTGGTGAAAATCATTGGAGAATAATGGGGAAAATCAATAATGTCCTTACGTTTTGCACCATTAATCAGAGTATCAACTGAAACTCAAGCAGACAAAGGAGAATCACTACGAACACAAATGATGCAAATCCAACAATATGTAAAATCATTGAATGGTAATATTCCAGAAAACTGTTTGAGATATGCGGGACAAGAACATGCTACACCAGAACTTGAAAGAAAAAAGCTGGATCAATTGCTTGAAGATTCTAGTAAAAATAAATTCGATGCAGTAATTGTTTGTGATACTAGTAGATGGTCTAGGGATAATTTAAAATCCAAAGAAGGGTTAAATATTCTTCGAAACAATGGTATCAGGTTTTTTGTGGGAACAATGGAATATGATTTGTTTAATCCAGAACACAACTTTATATTAGGCATGAGTGCAGAAGTTGGAGAATTACAAGCTAGGCAACAATCGTTAAAATCCATAACAAATCGAATCGAGAGAGCAAGAAGAGGAATCCCTACAAGTGGTAAACTACCATATGGAAGAATATTCGATAAAAAAGATCAGCAGTGGAAGATTGATCAGCAAAAAAAGAAAAACATACAATGGGCGGCAGAACAATATTTAAACGGAAAGTCAATCGTTGAAATAGCAAAAGTGTTGGACATGAATTTTTCAAATCTCTGGACAATATTAACAAAAAGATCTGGAAAAAAGTGGGAATGTAGGTTCCGCGCTACTAAACTCAATATTGATGAAACGGTGGTTATTCATGTTCCACCTTTACTTGATAACGAAACTATACAAGCCATAAAAGAACAGGGAGAAGCAAACAAAACTTATCATCATGGAAGTATAAAACATCAATATCTATTATCTAGAATGGTATTTTGCAAGCATTGTGGATACTCTTTATCGGCACAAACAAACCATAATGGGAAACAATACTTTAGACATCCAAAACATCGTAAAAATACATGCTCAGTTAAGAATTGGATTCCTGCTGAACCATTAGGAGAAGCAGTTTTAACCACTTTATTTCAAATGTTTGGTGATGAAGAAAGAATAGAAAAGGCCATTCGAAAAGCAACACCTGACATAGAAAAGATTCAAGGTATGCAAGAAGAACTTGAAGACCTTAGAAACAAGAAAAAAGAAGCAATACAGCAAAGAGAACGGCTTATTAAGCTTACAGCTAAAGGAACATTAACAGAGCAGGAAGTGACAGAGCAAATAATGGATATTAGGGATCGGATACAAACGATAGAAACCCGTATTGATCATCTTGAACTACAAGTTTCAAACCAACCAAACTCGGCAGAAATTAAAAAAAAATCAAAGTTAGCAAGATCAGTACTTATTCATACGTTTAAAAATCCTGGTCCAAAAACTATAGAAAAATTCCTGAATGCTTCTTTTGAAAAAAAAAGAAATTTAATCGAACGAGCTTTTTCAGGCAAAGATTCTCAAGGCAATAGACTAGGAGTTTATGTTGAACAAACAGATGATTTAAAAAGCCCGTGGAAATTTGAAATCAGAGCTATTTTAAATAATGTTGTAGAATTATTTGCAGATGAGAACATTAATACTAATTTTGCTTTGTATTCACCAGGACAAGCCCCTCCTTGATGCCGCTCTCCCGCAGACATTTCTCTACATCCTTCGTAATATTAATCAGTTCGCGCCGTTTTTTCGTATGCATCCATAACTCTTTCTTATACGATTTCATAATTTTTTCTCCTTTTTCCCGTCATTGTTCATTTTGTTCTCTTTTCTCTGCAGTCCACTTTTCTCTGCAGCTCGTTTTCAGCATGTCACCAGCTTCTCTAGGTATAGTGCATCCTCTAGGTATAGTGCCATGAGCTATCCCATTCTGCAACCCCCGGCAGCGACCGGTAAACTTGAACAGGCTTTGGTGATCATATTTTGGATTTATTGTTGACACAAAAAATCTGGCTGCAGCGCATATCTCATCTGCATCAGAATTTGAAAAAGGCAGCATCTCAGCTTCTTTATTTGCATCCCTAGACATGCTATTATTATGTCACTGAAAATAGCATCGTTAGTGCAGCCGACAGAGCCGTGTACAGCGCAAAAAAAGGCTGAAGGAAGCAAGAACAGGTATGTCAAAAAAGATTGGAAGAAATGATCCGTGCCCCTGCGGGAGCGGGAAGAAGTACAAAAAGTGCTGTCTGAACAAAAAGGGAGCAGGAATATACAACTATTCAGGGAGCGGTTCTGAAAGCGGCGCAGGAAACGGACTTCAGGTTTCATCAGTGCAGGCATCCTCCATTCATGCTTCCTCTGCTAATGGTTTAAACGCACATGACACGCAGCCGGTATATGAAGACGAAGACGGTTTATTCATTCGGGAGCTGAGCAATTTTGACCTGCATATCATCCTGAATATGGCCGGCTTAAGAAGTCGGGAAGAGCTTTCCCAAGCCTACAATGAATACAGAGACTACGTCGAAACAATTACAGCTCAGCCGGGATTGATCACAGAAGATCTCCCCAGTTTCATAGAATACCTCCGTCTCGGTCGGGACGAAACCCGCAGCCTCCTGACATCTTTCCGACGAGAGCTTAGAATCCGTAGAATCTCCACCCAGGAGGAGCTCGACAGCTTCTACGAAGAGTTCGCTGCCGAGCGCAATCTGAAACCGACCATAAAAAACACAAACCTCGGCCTTTCTCAGGCTCAGATGAAACAGGTCATCGAAAGTGACTTCAGCGAACTCCAGGGAATTGTCAAACTCTCCGATGACCTGAACGACAATGATGTCATTGAGGCCCCATTCATCAAAAGGCTCCTCATTCTCACGGACCTGTTCCGTAGAAACAACGGCCGTCTGGAGATAACAGCGGCAGGCAACCTGCGTCCGAAATACGTTAATGAGATCAAAAAGCACTTCTCCAGCCCCAACCCATTCGGCAGTTTCGGCAGCTTTTTCGGCGGAAACTCTAATCAGGAATCCAGTTCTCCTGAAATCAGCATCCTCAAGAATTTTCTCATTGACAGAAACTATGTCAAAAAAATGAAAACAATCCTCCGCCTCGACGAGAAGAAATGGAGCCCCTCCGAAGAAGGTTTCCTTGCCGAGGTCTACCGCGAGCTTCTGTTCTACTGCCTCGATTCATATGACTGGATCTCCAGCATCCGCAACCCGACCACAAACACAGACAAACTGCGTTTCATCCAGAAAACTGCAGCTGCATCTCTGCTGATGCTGAAGCAGCTGCCGGCTTATTTCATCTCTCCAAGTGAACTTTATCGCAATTTCTGTCTTATATTCCCCCACTTCGACCAGCATCTCAAACCCACTGACGACAATACGACCGATAACCGTAAAACTAAAGAACCGACGCCGCATCCCACCCACGCCTCAAAAACGACAACCTCGCTTTCATCGAAACTGAACTACACCCTGGACTTCGGCATTGATTTGAATAATACTACTGAAAAGGCTGCTCCTTCTGCTGAAGCCGATGCTGCCCCGGATCCTGCTGCTATTGATGATCCGTCCGCCCTTCTTGGCAACGCTGATGACCAATCCAGCCACCCTGACAACTCTGAAGAGCAGATTCCCAATGAGCAGGAATCCTCAAACGGTAACTATGCCTACCGCGACATCTTCATTGAATTTTTCGCCTTCAACGCCGGCCTCCTAGAGCGACAAAATAAAGTCGCCCTCGAAGAAATCATGAAAGAATCGGAACTGAACACCTACCCCACACCCGTTGATTCGGAACCCGAACCATACAAGCAAATTAACACAGCACCCACCCCCAAATCAGAAGCAAGAAGCAGCCCTCAAAGTAAGAAATACAGTCCAACTGCTGAGGAAACGGATGAAGAGGACGATTCAATCCGTAGGATGCTCAATCTCTTATCCTCTATAACTCCTAAAGAGTACAGGGTCACTCCCCTCTTCCATCGACTCTTCCGCTGATTCGCCAAGTACATATCGCATTGTTCTATTCTGCCTCATTTTTCGCAGCTGCGAAATCTCCCGCGCCCGCCCACCGCCGGGTGACGTATGATCTGATTTCCAGTATAATTCATATATGAAGCAGCTGTGATGCGCTTTACATAAACAACTTCAGGGAATATGCAGATCAAAAGCGGGAAAGCGACTGGCCGAGAGCCGGAAATCAGGAGTAATTGATGTCAAAAAAGATTGGAAGAAATGATCCGTGCCCCTGCGGAAGCGGAAAGAAATACAAGCACTGCTGCATGGATAAGGATAAAAAAAATTCGAATATTTCTCAGTTCCCGAACAGCGACAGCAGAAATGGGCAGAGCGGCTCGTCTCAGAGCGCTCCGGATAATCCTGATATGCAGCGGCTGCTCGACATGTTCGGCTTCAGCAGCCAGGAGGAGATGGATCGTTCCTTGAAAGACTACGGGGAATGGGCGGAGAAAACGTCGTCACAGCCCGGTATGCAGGGACAGAACATACCCTCATTTTCGGAATTCAGCGGCAGGGGAGCAAACCTCGCCACAAAGACGCTGAAAGAAATATCCGGACGCCTTTCAGAAATGGAGTTCTCCTCCAAGGAGGAGGCTGATGCATTTCTCAATCAGTTTAATAAGGAGCACAACAGCTCGCCGCTAGATAGCTTCCTGGGGCTCAGCCCCGATCAGATGGGGAAACTTCTGCACTCGGACTTGATCGACCTCCAGGGTGATCTTGTCAGACTGAATGAGAAACTGCAGGTAAGTGATGTCGTCGAAGCTCCTATGCTGAAGAAGCTTCGGTATCTCTTCGATATGTTCAAAGAAAACGGAGGGCGCCTGCCGCTCACCCAGGGGGGCTACCTGCGGCCTGTGTACGTAAAGCAGTATCATAAGCATTTTTATGGTGAAGACCCCTTACACACATGGGTCAAGCAGGAAAATCAAGTCAAAGACCTGGTTTTTCTCAGAAATTTTCTTACTGAGTTTGACTTAATCAATAAGCGGGTAACCTTTATGGAACTTGGCGACAAAACGCAGGCTTACATAGATAAGGGCGAATGGAGCTTATTTTATATTCTGATACTTTTTCATCTGATTGATAATATATCGTGGAGTTTCTTTCTGCCGCCTCGGATTGCTGAAATTGAGGAAATGGAGTTTATTCAGAACAGTGCGCTGTTTTCGCTGTTTATGATGAAAAAGAAGGCCGTCAATTTCATTTCTCAGCAGAAGATTTACGATTACTTCATTACAGCTTTTCCGTATTATGATCCGATACAGAATTCTGAGCTCTTTGATAACGATTCAAAGGGAAGGTATTCTGATGTCCCTGTTTTCAATATGTACAAAATATCTTACTTGAATCTTTTTCTTGATTTTTTCGCTACTGAGGCAGGACTGCTTGAGGAACGCAAGCGAGAAATCAAGGATGATTCCAATTCTGCAGATATGAGCAGCGGGCAAGATATATCTCTGGAAACTCTCACTGCCGATGGGAAACGGGTATACAAGGAGTACCGCATCACGCCTCTGTTCAAGAAACTTTTCATCTGGTTCGATGATCCTGACTTCTGAGCCTGAGATGCTTTTTCCCCTCCAGCAATACTCAACTCAGCATAAAGGTGCTATAGTGTAAGCTATAGTGTAATTGAGCGGAAGAGAAAACATGCACCGGAGCAAGCATACAGCGGGAGAAAGTTATGGCGAAACTGCAGATTGAGCAGGTGGGAGCGTAGACCTATTACATCCCCGCCCCGACAAACATCGGCATCTTTGTAGAAAACGGAGAAGCCCTCCTCATCGACTCGGGAAACGATAAGGAAGCCGGCCGGCAGATCAATAAACTGCTGAATGAACGGGGCTGGGAACTCAGCATGATCATCAACACCCACTCCAACGCGGACCACATCGGCGGAAACCAGTTTCTCCAGCGAAAAACCGGCTGCCCCATCGCCGCCACCGAAAAAGAGCGCTGCTTCATAGAGCATCCGGAACAGGAAGCCATCATGCTCTACGGCGGATTTCCCCACAAGGGCATCAACAATAAATTTCTGTGCGCCAAACCCTCATCAGTAGACCGCGTCATCCCCTTCCAGCAGCAGCTGATCGCCGGCACTCCCCTCACCGCTGTCCCCCTGCCGGGACATTTCCTTGCCATGATCGGCATTATGACGCCGGACAAGGTCTTTTTCACCGCCGACGCCCTCTTCTCCCGGGAAATCATCGAAAAGTACCACTTCTTCTACCTCCACGACATCGCGGCACAACTCCGCACCCTGAACAGCCTGGAGGAGACCGGAAAAAAGCTGCACATGGAACGCTGCATCCCGAGCCACGGACAGCCGCAGCAGGAGATCGGCGAACTCATCCAAATAAACAGAAACGCCATCGAAACAACAATCGAAACGATTCTGAGCCTGGTTTCCCTCACACCGCAGGGCAAGACACTGGAGGAATTGTACGGGCATCTTTGCCGGCGCTTTAGCATCAGCATGAATCACAACCAGTATGTGCTGGTGAAAAGCTGCATCCGCTCCTACATCAGCTATCTGGTCAACGAGGGCGCATTGGAGATTGATTATGATGATGCCTACGCGCTGCGGCTCACTGCTCGAAAAACCGACTAAGGAGGTCCGACAAGAAATTTTCCCACCTTTCGTAACATAGATTACAGTTTTTCTCGCGCGTTTTTTGTATGTTCAAGGAGAAAACGGAAAACATACACCCTTTAAAATAGGCGGAGGAATATTATGAGTGAATTTTTACAGAACGGGGACAAGGACAACTCGGCTTTTCAAGATACGCAGGCCTTTCAGGATACGCAGAAAGAAGAGCAGCTGAAACATATCATCAAGAAGCTGCATGCAGGATCAACGGTACATGATCTGAAACAGGAATTCGGCGATCTGCTGAAGGATTTGTCGGCAGAGGAGATTGCTTCCATGGAGCAGTCACTGGTAAACGAGGGCTTTCCAGTCTCCTCAATCCAGGATTTGTGCGAGGTCCATGTCGAGGTTTTCGAAGAGTCCCTGATGAACAACAAGGATGAGGCGCAGCTGGACGGGCACCCGGTCTATACGTATCGGCAGGAGATTCTGGAGGCTGAAAACAGGCTAGCCGATATGGATGAGGTCATCACAGGGCTGAAGAAATCCGACAAGAAATCCGGTAAGGAAACTGCCAAGAAGTCGGAAAAAAAGTCCGACAAAAAGTTCGGCAGGAAGTCTGAAAAGCAATCCAGCCGGAAGTCCGATGCTGCGAGCGGGAATACGATCACTGAGGGTAGCGGCAGTCAGGGCGAGCTCTACGATATCCTCAGGGAAAAGCTGCAGGATCTGATGATTTTTGAAAAACACTTCCAGCGCAAGGAGAATCAGCTCTTTCCGAAACTGGAAAACACCGGTTTTACCGGTCCCACCACGGTTATGTGGGGCAAACACGATGAGATCAGGGATGCCTGGAAGGCTTTGAGAAATGCGTTAAGCGCTCCTGAGCCGCAGTCACCAAAGGAGCTGAAAAAGCTCTACAAGACCCTGAAGGGAAAACTGGAGAAGATTTTTTTCATGGAGCGCAAGATTCTCTATCCCACTTCGCTGAAAAAACTCACCCCCCTGGATTGGGCGGCGATTCGGGCGGAGGAGCCTGAGATCGGATACAGCTGGGTGGCCCCAGGAAGCATCTGGGACCCTTCTATAGCCATAAAGCGCTATGCCAAAGAACATGGTGATGATGCGGGAGCGGCGGGAGCTCAGGGAGGCCTGGGAGCTCAGGCATCTTCCGGCCTTCCGAATATTGCTGATTATATGCGGCCGTCTGCGGATGCTTCTGATGCTTCTGGTGCTTCTGGTGCTGCTGATGATGCTGCTGCTTCGTCTGCCGGTGCTTCTGCGAGTGCTGCGGGATCATCGGGTGCATCAGGAAGCTCAGCTGCGCCCCATAAAAAAGGAGGACTTATGGATAACAAACCGATTCTGATTCCCTTGAATGAAGGATTTCTCACCCAGGAGCAGTTGGATCTGCTGCTGCGCAATCTGCCCTTTGATGTGACCTATGTGGATGAGAACGACAAAGTGCGCTACTATTCCGCCACGGATGACCGCGTTTTTCCCCGAACCCCATCAATTATCGGCAGGGATGTAGAAAAATGTCATCCGCCGAAGAGCGTTCATG
>JAIPFU010000001.1 GCA_021736505.1 Spirochaetia bacterium
TCAGATACATCCATGGTTTCAAACTTTTTCAAACTCATATTTTCTTTTATTGTGCTGATTACATCCTTCACCATTTGATTTAACTCATCATTTGGCTCTTTATAATCGTTTTCAAGTACTTTTGAGAGCATTTGATTACCAAGAGCAATAAAGTCTTTGTTTCTGGCTACAAAATCAGTTTCACAGGCAAGTTCAAGAATGCCAGCTTTTGTATCCGTTACTGAAGTAAAGATTCTCCCTTGATCTGTAGCTCTGCCGCTTCTCTTTGCAGCAGCAGCAAGGCCAAGTTCTTTTAATTTTTTTTCAGCTTTGGAAAAGTCCCCATCTGATTCTTTTAGTGCCTTTTTGCAGTCAAGCATTCCAGCACCGGTTTTATCTCTTAGTTTTTTAACATCAGCAGCTTTTATATCCACTATAAGCTCCTTTCACAACCAGACTGTTACACGTCTGAGATGTAATTTTAAAAATTTTTATATAAAATGTATTATGCATACATTAACAAAAAGAATACAAATTTCTGTAAATTTACTAAAACTTAAAGTAAAATTTATTCTTCGTATAATTTGTTTTCATCAATCAATTCAGCCGGATCGATCTCTTCAGCTTCACCATCAGTAAATGTATCACTGGATTCATCGTTCATTTCAGCAGCTTTTATTTCGGGTTCAATTATTTCTTCAGATTCTGGCTCTGAAGGAGCAGTCGCGGTTTCTGCAGTGTTCTCTTCATTCTCATCAACTGATTCAATAAATTCAAAGCCTACTTCATTATCCGCTTCAACTACTGCATTTGCAATTATTTCAGAAAAAAGAGAAATAGCTCTAATTGCATCATCATTTCCAGGAATAGGATAATCAATATTAGTCGGATCACAGTTGGTATCGACTACAGCAATAATGGGTATGCCGAGTCTTTTTGCTTCCGCCACTGCAATTGCCTCTTTTCGGGTGTCTATGATAAAAATAGCCCCAGGCAGATCTTTCATATCCTTAATTCCGCCTAAATTCTTTTCTAAGCGTGCTTTTTCTCGGTTAAGACGGGCGATTTCCTTTTTTGTAAGGCTTTCATATGTACCGTCCACTTCCATTTTTTCAATTTTCTTTAAGCGATGAATAGATTTTTTTATGGTCGTGAAATTGGTTAACATACCTCCAAGCCACCTATAGCTGACAAAAGGCATATTACATCTTTGAGCTTCTCTTTCTATTGCAGATTGAGCTTGCTTCTTCGTTCCGACAAAGAGGATGGGTTTTCCTTCTTTGACCTTGTCTCGAACAAGGTTGTACGCATCTTTAATAGATACGATTGTTTTTTGCAAATCAATGATATGGATCCCATTTCTTTCGGAAAAAATATATTTCCCCATTTTGGGATTCCATCTTTTAGTCTGATGACCAAAATGCACACCTGACTCAAGCAGGTTTTTCATGGTTACTACAGCCAAAATTTCCTCCTGACACGGTAGTTCCGTGTTTCCTTCTCTTTTACACATCATAATGATGGAGATTCAGTTATTCAATACAACGTATTAAAAATCCTGTCTTCGTAATATGCCAAATATTTTCTCTATTGGCAACCCCGCTGCATTCCAATAAGAACCTTTAACACCTTTAATTAGATGCAGCCCCTTCCCTTGAATTCTATAAGACCCAGCTGCATTTTTCCATTCTCCAGAATTTATATACCAATCAATGATTTCTTCCGTTAAATTACGAAATTCAATATTGGTAAGTTCATAATCGGATTTGCGATTTTGATTGGGTCTATTCAGGGCAATCCCTGTATATACTTGATGTGTTTGTCCGGATAACTGTTTCAGAAGATTCCTGGCTTCAGCAGGTGAACTACTTTTCCCAATAATTGAGTTATTAAAAAAGATGCAAGTATCCGCAGTTAGTATTTGTACATTCTCTACATCTGGAAAACTATCAAGTGCTGCAGTCAATTTTTGTTCAGCAATATCTTTTACAAATAGTTCAGGCGACTGGAATGTACTGATCTCATCGATATTTACTTGACGTGTTGTTACAAAAAAACCTGCGGCTTTTAGTATTTTTAATCTTGCAGGGGATGAAGATGCCAAAACAATACTTTTTTTCAAAGATTTTATCATCATAAAGGCTCCATTTGATTATCAATTTTATCATACCATGTGGGGTGCAGCACATTGGTAGTGAGCAGTATATGAATTCGGTATGTAATAAACAAATCACTGCATCATTTATAGTGTGGGGTATAGATCTGATGTACAGAATAGTACTACATTATAATACAATTTTTTCTTTTAGTTCTTCGATTTCCAAAGAAAGTTTTTCCCAATTTTTATTTAGTTTTTCAAGTAATTTCTCTTTTTCACTTAATTCATTCTGTACTTGCAGAACTTTTTTACCGTCAGCATAAATTTCTGGTAAGGCTATTTTCTCTTGTAAATGCCCAATATCCTGCTCAAGTTCGTCAATTTGGTGAATCAATTCTCTTTCATCCCGCAGTATACTTTTGTACCTGTTCTTATCTCGCTTCTGCTGCACATGAGAAGCTTTCTTATTGTCTTTATTATCCTCTTTTTGTAAATCTGGTTTATTTTTTTCTATTCTGTTCCTGTCACTTTCTTCCTGGTGAGAAATTTTCCAAAGAAAATAATCATAATCACCATCATAAATTGTATAAGATTTCTCTTTTAGATAAATGATTCGGTTTGTTAATTCCTTTATAAAGAACAGGTCATGGGAAACAAAGACAATAGTTCCAGAAAATTCCTTTAATGCAGTTAGTAATACTTCCTTAGAAGTAATATCAAGATGGTTTGTAGGCTCATCAAGGATAAGAAAATTATAAGGTTGGAGGAGGAGTTTCAGCAGCTGCACTCTGCTTTTTTCGCCACCGCTCAAAACGCTGAGTGATTTATGGATGTCATCTTCAGAAAAGAGAAAACTGCCCAAATATGAACGAATTTTTGGCAGTAATTCATTTGGAGCTTCATTGGCAAGTTCATCGTAAATTGAATGTTCAGCTTTTAGTGTACTATCAATATCCTGCTGAAAATATCCAGTTTGGACACCGGTTCCTAGTTTAAATGTACCAGAAAAATCATTATCCTGCTGAGCGATGATTTTCATAAGGGTTGTTTTCCCTGTTCCATTTTTTCCTGTAATGGCTATTCTGTCATTCCTTTTTATGAGAAGATTGAAATCTTCAATAACAGAATGTTCACCATATGATTTATATACATGGCTCAATTCTAAAACATTCCTACCTGAATGTGGAGGGGCAGGGAATGAAAAATGAATTTTTTTAATATAACTTGGTAATTCAATTTTATTCATCTTCTCTAAGTATTTAATTCTGCTTTGTACTTGAGAAGATTTTGAATCCTTATATCTAAATCTTTCAATAAACTGCTCAATCCTTTTAATTTCTTTCTGTTGTTCGTTATAAGCTTTAATCAGCTTCTCCTGCTCCTCCTGTAAATAAAGTTCAAATTCTGAATAAGTCCCCTTATAACTTGTAAGATTTGCGTTATAAAGATGAAAAATCTGATTAACTACATTATCAAGAAATTGTTTATCGTGTGAAACTAGTAATATTCCGCCGTGATACGAAGAGATGAATTCTGTAAGCCAAATTCTTGCATCGATATCTAAGTAGTTTGTCGGTTCATCAAGAAGCATAAAGTCAGGTGACTCTAAGAGAATTTTTGCTAGGGCTATTCGCATTTTCCATCCGCCGGAAAAGGCGCTGCATTTTTTTTTAAAGTCTTCTTTATTGAATCCAAGTCCTGTAAGTATTTTTTCTATAAGTTTTTCCTGGTCATAAAAACCACTATGAAGCAAGTGCTCATGAATGGAATCAAGTTCATGCAGCAGGGGTGCTATGCTGTCATTTTGATTCTTATTTTCAAGAATGGTTTCTATTGCTTTTTTTCTTTCAAGAAAAGCAAAAAAACTATCAAAAGCTGCTTCAGCCTCTTTAAAGAGTGTTTTCTCAGAATTGAACTCTAAGGATTGAGGTAAATAAGATACCGTAGTGTTTTTGGAAATTACTGTATTTCCTGAATCAGGTTCAAATTCTCCTGCTAGTATTCTTAAAAGGGTCGTTTTCCCGGACCCATTTCCCCCCGTAAGAGCAATTCTATCTCCTGATTGAATAGAGAGACTGACTTGAAATAAAATATCTTGTTGACCGAATGCTATACTAGCATTTTCTAAAGAAATAACACCCATAACTGTTTTATTGTATAAAATGAATAAATATATTACACTTAGTTAAAATTAATATAAAAAGATACTATATATTAATCAGAAATCTATCAAGGAGTTTCCATGCTTTGTTTGTCTTTAAACGGTGAAACAATAAAAGATAATTTAAATATGTATTTTGAAAACATAGACTTACTTGATAGCGTAGAACTCAGAGTAGATTTTCTTAAACATGTAGATTTGGAAGAAATAGCTGAATTTCTTGAAAAGTGCCGCCACCCGGTTATACTCACTTGCAGAAGAGAAAAAGATGGGGGAAGGTACTCTAATGGAGAGAAAAGCAGACTTGCTCTGTTGAAAAAGCTTTTAAAATTAGGTTTTGACTATGTTGATCTTGAAGAAGATGTAAAAAAGGGTGAAATTGATACAGTTGCTAAGGATATGAGTACTAGAATTATCAGATCAGTACATATTTTTGATGAATTTCCTGCAGATTTATTTGCAAGAATACAGAAAACAGCAGCAAATGGAGAAATCCCCAAATTTGCTATCATGCTTCACTCAATAAAAGAGCTGCATACAATTTTTAATGTCAAACACGAGCTTAGGAGCATAAAAGAGAAAATTATCCTTGGTATGGGCAGTTTTGGAGTTCCCTCCAGAATACTATATAAACTGACTGGCTCTTTCTTAACCTATTGTTCTCCAAGAGGATCGGAAATAGCAGAAGGACAACTGCCCTTAAACACAATGAAAAATTTGTATTCAGCAGATGAAGTAGATGAGAGGACAATAATTTATGGGATTATTGGAAATCCTGTCATGCATTCCGCTTCCCCTGAAATACATAATCCTGCGCTAAAAGAACTTAAACTCAATGCTGTTTA
Source organism: Spirochaetia bacterium (assembly GCA_021736505.1). The sequence goes on from JAIPFU010000001.1 coordinate 5,084, forward strand.
TGTTCCATTTCAAGTTAAGAATATTAGGGATTTTTTTATATTTGCTGAAAAACTGGGTATTCGTGGTTTCTCTGTTACTGTCCCTCATAAGCAAGCTGTGCTTCCATATCTTGGGAAGATATCCAGGGAAGTAAAACTCATTGGAAGCTGTAATACCGTTGTTAAAGAAAAACAGCTTTGGAAGGGGATAAACACTGATTATTACGGTTTCTTGAAACCAATTTATAATTTGCTTGAGAGTAACAGGATAAAAAAAGGGCTTATCATAGGAGCCGGCGGAGCTGCCCGTTCTGTTGCATGGGCGCTTCGAAACCACGGATGTTCAATAATAATCGCAAATAGAACTGTTGAAAAAGCAAAATATCTGGCTGCTGAAACTGGAGCGAAATGGGCAAGTATCGATGAAATTAAAAAATTTACTTCGATTGATCTTATTGTTCAGACTACAAATGTGGGTATGTATCCGGAAATTGATAATGATCCGATTGAAAACTACTCATTTACTGGTAATGAAATATTGTATGATCTTATCTATACTCCAGCAAAAACAAAACTGATGCTTAGAGCGGAGAAAGCAGGTGCAGAATTGATATCAGGTAAAGAAATGCTCATATCACAAGGGATTTATCAATTTGAAGCTTTTACAGGACATGATTTCCCTTATCCTGGAGATACAGTGATTTTTTAAGTTTTCGCAGTTTGAAAATTTTTGCGACCTCAATTTCACGATATGAAGCTTCAGGAAATATACTTCCTGCTAAAATATGTGCAGTTTCACCTTTTTTTTCTAAACGCAAAGGTTTCATCAGAAATACCTCTTTGCTGGTTAATTCATCAGATTGTGGTGAATTATAATGAATTTCCATTAGTTCGCTTTTATTTTTAATTGCCTGCTTGATCAACTGCAGTTTCCCCTGATAATCAAATCCTTTAGCCTCGAAGATTGTTTTCTTAGGTGAGCAATTTATCAATTGCTCTTTAGATACAATCAATCTGTCATGTAATCTGCTTTCAAGTTCTTTTTTTGCATTGGAATTCTTTAAATTGCTAATGGTACTTTTAAATGTATTGAAATATGTTTGTGAAGAATAAGGAGTTTTTTTAAATTCATCTGATATTGAGGGATGGTCATTAGAAAAATTTTCGTTTTGTATTATATTTTTCTGAAGTATATTGTGTATATTTTCTGAACTTGAATCGGGAATCATGGTGCTGTAGTTTTTTATTTTTGGCAGAATATCTAAGCCCGAATGTAATAGTATATCCCTCCATTCGTCTTTTGCATGAGGATCCATCAAAAATACACCATCTGCAATTTCACTATAAATAAATTTTTGCAGCTCTGGATGATTTTTTAAAATATATTTCTTTCGGTTTTCAGCTTTAATGATAAGCCCTTCAAAAAGTTGAATATCGAGAAAATCTTTCTCCCATTGCTTCATAACTGTTTTAAGACTTTCGGGAAACACTTCAATTATATTTTCCAAATAAATAATTATATCTTTAACAGGAAATCCATAATCAACAGCTTTAAGTACGGTTTCCTTTTTTATATGAAAAGTAATGATTTTATCTAAATTCTGACATACAGCAAATTCATAACACTTGTACCAGTATTTATAATCAAGTTCTCCGGGAATGTGTAAATGGAAATCATTTGAAAGAATGGCGAATATCTTTTTGTTATTTTCATCAAAATTTTTGAAATGCTGATTTCCTAAAGCTTGAGAAATATCATTGTGCATATGAAGTTTTTCTCTCTGGTCCTTGTTTTTTTCGAGAACATGAATTTCTATCATAGAATCAATAATTTCCCCACATGTTTCAATACTAATATGTATTTTTCGTGTATGGAGGTATAAGTAATGAACAAAGTATTCCTTTGGAGCTTCTATTGATCGAATGAACTGGAAGAAACTAAACATTTCTGCTGTAAAAGAAGGATGTTTATGTTCATCAATTGGCTTAATACCCGAAATAATAAGTGACACCAGCAAGTCTTCTTTGCTGTATCCCATAAGAATTTTGACTAGCTTATTATTAAAAATATTGTTGTTATTGAGGATAAGCAGATTAGAAAGTATATTGGACATAAAGTTAAAAATCACCGTATCTGTAACAGTATGATTTTTGAGATAATCCGGTAAATTGTTCGGACGGAAGTTCTTACTAAATCTTTTTATATTCCCATGTATGTGAAAAACCCAAGAGATAAAAGCAATAAAGGTTTGTATATTAAACCAGAAAGTAGAATGAGAAAGACTTTCATCAAAATTAATACATCCAATTTCATCTCCGGCAATCCTATATGGTGAAATATAGGATTGTAAGTTTTCTTTTAATGAAGGAGTGATACGGCAAGTCCCTTCAAATACGTAAATAAGAAGTCTTTCTTCTAGATTAAGTATACGTTTCTGAAGAAAAAAGAGAGAATAATCCAGCAATGTAAGAAAATGCATAATTTCTTTAATTTCTATTCCATTAAAAAAGTCAATTAAAGATAGAATTCTTATATCATCTTCATCAAGAAGAGAAGTAATTCTATCCTCATTCTGCTGAATAAATATTTTTAAATCGTGTATTAAATTGGGTTTATGAAAAGGAGTCGGGACATCACCAATATATAATCTATATATATAAAAAAGTTGATCTTCAGGAAGCTGATACACTGCTTTTTCCCAACTATCTATAATTGTGTTCATTCCCAAATCTCCAAATGATATGTGTAACCTTGTTCAGTGAGAAATTTTTGGCGATTAGCTGCAAATTCTTCCTCGCTGGAATACTGAGAAACTAAAGTAAACATGAGAGCATTTCGTTTTTTGGGTCTCAGTAACCTTCCTAATCGTTGTGCTTCTTCCTGTCGGGAACCGAAAGTTCCTGATATTTGAATTGCCATAGAAGCATCCGGAAGATCTATGGCAAAATTTGCAACCTTTGATACTGCTAAAATTCTGACAGTTCCATTTCTGAATTTGTTATATAAGTCTTCTCGGAGTGAATTCTTAGTAGAACCGGTAATAATTGGAATACTCAGTTCCTTTGCAATTTCCCGAAGCTGATCAAGATAATGCCCAATGATAAGAATATGGTCTTCCCTGTGATTTTTTATTAGTTCATGGACTATATGTTTTTTTTGAGGATTTTTTGAGGCTATTTTGAATTTTTCACGTTTATTTGCAACTGCATACGGGATTTCCAAATCATGAGGGAGGGGAATACGTATTTCAGTGCAGACAGCTTTGGCAATCCAACCTTTATGCTCTAAAACTTTCCAAGGAACATCATACCGTTTAGGCCCTATAAGGGCAAAAACTTCATCTTCTCGATTATCTTCACGCACCAAGGTAGCTGTCATACCTAGCCTTTTGCTGGATTGTATTTCAGCTGTTATTTTAAATACAGGTGCAGGAAGTAAATGTACTTCATCATAAATAATAAGGCCCCAGTTATTTTTGCTGAAAATAGAAAAATGTATAAAAGTATCTTCTTTTGAAGCTCGCCATGTAAGAATCTGATACGTACATACAGTTACCGGTTTCAGCTCTTTTTTTGAACCGGTATATTCCCCGATATCTTCTTTAGGGATGTCTGTTTTATCCTGAAGTTCATCAATCCACTGGTGTACTGCTGCTGTATTGGTTGTGATTATCAGCGTTTTGGTCTGCAGCCTTCGCATTGCTTCAATACCAATTATAGTTTTTCCAGAACCGCAGGGAAGTACTATTGTACCGTATCCAAGACCGGGAATATATATATTTGACCCAAGAAAAGAATTAACCGCTTCACTTTGATAATCACGAATCTTCAGCAATTCACCAGTTCGAGTTCTCTTTCTAAGGGAAATGGGCAGATTGTCACCATGTTTTAAAGGAATTAAATCCTCAACAGGATATCCTAGTTTAATTAACGAAATCTTAATATTTCCTCTGTCAAAGAGTGAAAGTTTGAAAGTGTTTTCATCGTAGGGCTTAAGCATTGTACTTAGACTTTTATTAGCAGAAATTTCCCGAAAGATAGAATCCTTTTCAATTTTTAAAAGGAGATTAGTATCATCATAGGGTAAGAGTTTTAGAGCTCCATATCTTGAACAAATATCTTCAATGAAGATATTTATTGCGTCGGGTATTTCATATTTGGACCATGAAAATAAGTTTTTCATGATTATATCATGGGTATAACCGGCAGCCACAGCATTCCACAGCGATAATGCTGTAATTTGATACGTATGAATATGTTCAGGTGATTTTAGTAATTCTGTAAAAGCTGCTATATCATCCCTTGCTTGAGTAGCTAAAGAGTTGTGTATCTCAAGCAGGAGTGTTTTATCACTTTGAACTATAAGGGGATTTTCGCTTTTATCAACCATAATAGTATATTGTAGTTGTTATGCTTATGAATTTCAATGTCATTGATCCATGCTTTGAAAAGAGTTCATGAAATAGCCCCAAAAGAAAGCAATTACAGGTAGAATTCAGGCTTTCTGTCGAGGAATAAATCATTTTTCTCTGTAATATTTTTATTTTCTGCTTCATCAAGATTGCAGTCTTCCACATGTAAAGCAGTTTCATTCTCATTGCTGGAAAAAAGTATTTGTGAGCTTGGTGAGATAATTTGACTGGAACCAGTGAAACTGCAGGTTTGCTGGGGCGTAAACTCTTCTCCAACCCTATTTGAAAGAATCCAGAATATACGATTTTCCATAGCCCTGACTCGACTTGTTAATTGGCCGTATTCAGGTATTATTAAGTTTGAGGGGTGACAAACAAGATCAGCTCCTTTTAAGGCTAAAGTTCGCGCAGCTTCAGGAAACAGATGATCAAAACATATAAGCATGCCGATTGTTTTTTTCTTATAGGTAAAAACGGGAAACCCGAGATCACCAACGGAAAACCAATTTTTTTCAGTATTAAAAATGTGAATTTTTCTATATAATGAAAGTATGCCAGTTTTATCTACACAAGCAGCACTATTGTAATATATATTCCCCTTCCGTTCCAAAAAGCCGAAAACATATGCAGTATCAGTAATTTCTGCTAATTCAATCATGAGTTTAATTGATTCACCTTTGGTATCCTCAGAACACGCATAAAGTTCTTTCCAAGATTCAAATAGATATCCGGAAAAAGCAAGTTCTGGTAATACAATAATATCCGACTTAATTCCCCGAAGGTAATCAAAAACGAATTCACGATTAATTTTCGGCTTATGATATTCCGGTTTGAACTGAAAATATCCAATATTCATATCTATTGTCTGCTCCTCCTTCCTTTTTGGGCATAAAGTCTGTCAAGTAAAACTATTGCAGCCATACTTTCAATTACAGGAACTATTCTGGGACAAATGCAGGGATCATGTCTTCCGCTTATCTGTATTGTGACACTTTCATTTGATTCGGAAATTGTTTCCTGCTCTCTCCCTATGGATGGAGTAGGTTTTACAGCACAAGAAAAAAAGATCTCCTGTCCTGTTGATATACCGCCTAGTATTCCACCGGAGTTATTTGACATGAACATGTCTTCAGTTTTAATTTGGTCATTCATTTCATAACCGGTCATCTCTGATGAAGAAAATCCTACTCCAAACTCAATGCCTTTTACAGACCCAATTGATAGCATAGCATGGGCTATGAGAGCATCAAGTTTATTGAAAACAGGATCACCTAGACCAACAGGGACACCTTCACATATGCAGGAAACAATTCCTCCCACACTGTTTTTTTTATCAACTGCTTCTTGAATTGCTTTCTCCATTTCAGGAACAGCATCTTTATCCGGACATCTCATAGGGTTTCGTGAAATTTCATCTTTATCAAAATGTTTAATTGAAACTGAATGAATTTTTTCAGTATAAGCAGTGATGTTCATACCATAAGATGATAAAATCTGCTTGGCGACAGCACCTGCAGCAACTCGGGCAGCAGTTTCTCTTCCTGAAGAACGTCCTCCGCCTCTATGATCACGTATTCCATATTTTTTTGAATAGGTATAATCAGCATGGCCTGGACGAAAAATATCTTTTATATTGTTGTAGTCACCGCTTCTTTGATCACTATTATAGATTACCATACTAATAGGTGTACCTGTTGTATAATCCTCAAAAACACCTGAAAGTATATTGGCTCTATCACTTTCCTTGCGACTGGTGGTGTATTTACTTTGACCAGGCCTTCTTTTCTGCAGTTCCCCATTTATGATAGAATCATTCAGAAAAATTCCCGGTTCAGCTCCATCAATTACTACACCCAAAGCGGGACCATGAGATTCACCAAAAGTTGTTATTACAAAATGTTCTCCGAAACTATTGTTAGCCATAATAATCCTCTATTTGTGACTGTATATCATTTTTCAGTAAAAATTCAACAATATCTTTTATGGAATGATCAGACTGATTAATAATAATATCAGCAGCTTCATAGTATTGTGCAGTTCTTCGGATGAATAATTCATGAAAAGATTTTTCAGGATGTTCTGCATCAAGAAATGGGGGGATACCGCCGGAAGCAATCCGGGAGAAAAGAGTAGTTTCTGGAGCATGTAAAAAAATAACAACACCTTGGTTTTTGATGAATTTCATCATCGCCATATTATCAGAAACCCCGCCGCCGAGGGAAATAATACTGGGAATTTTTTCTCGTTTAATCCTTGCGGTTATTTTTTTCATTAGAAGATACTCGTTCTTATGAAAGAGTTCATTTCCCCATTCAGTATATAATTCTCGAATCGTATTTTTTCTCAGTTCATTTTCTCCTTGGTCCTTAATAATTTCTTCATCCAAGTCAAAAAGTGTATAAGAAAATTCCTTGCTTAATACTTTGCTGATACTTGACTTGCCGGAATGTTTTATGCCCAGAATAAAAACAATTTGAGGAGGAGAAAGAGTTTTTTTCTCTTTTTTGTCTGTTTTTTTTATGTTCATGGTATTTTCTCTATTAATGTTATGCACCTATGTACTGCCGGATTTAGGGAAAAATCATGTAATATGTTAAGGAATCAGCATTCTTCTATTATAAAATGGCTTCAAAGTTATGATTCCCTGTTATGAGCTTTTACCGGTTACTTTCCTATATTATCGTTTTTATGAACTTCATACAATTCATTAAACGCTTGCTATATGGTATTATCCGGATTGTAATTTAGAAAAAAATGAAGATATTTTAGTTTTGGAATAAGATATTAAAGGAAGCATTATATGCATAATTTACTGGATAATAAGATTTTATTAAAGAGAAAACAAGCTCGTGAAATAGATGTACGGGGTGATTTTTTTCGTGATACAACTGCTATAATACATTCTTATCCCTTCAGAAGGATGAAAAACAAAACTCAAGTTTTCTTTGCACCAAAAAATGATCATATATGTACGAGGATAGAACATGTACTGCACGTTTCATCAATAGCAGCAGCGATCTGCAAGGGCTTAAATCTGAATAGTGAACTGGCTTGGGCTATTGGATTAGGGCATGATTTAGGACATACTCCTTTCGGACATGTGGGAGAAACCATTCTTAATGAACTAAATGAAGAAAATGGAGGATTCATTCATGAACTCTACTCATTGAGGGTTGTTGATGTTTTAGCTGGATACGGGAGGGGCTTAAATCTGACATATGCTGTTAGAGACGGCATCATTTCTCATTGCGGAGAGAAATTTGAGCAATATATTATTCCTAACCAAGAAGAAAAAGTTTTAGAAAACTATACTGATAGAGTACATTTACCATCTACCTGGGAAGGAGCAGTGGTAAGAACCGCAGATAAAATTGCCTACCTTGGAAGAGATATCGAAGATGCAGTGCAATTGAAATTAATTCGCCAAAGCGATTTACCCGAAATTGCAGCAAAAAGACTGGGTACAGCAAACGGAGAGATAATAAATACATTAGTTCAGGATGTTATCCATACTTCAAAAAAAACAGAGAGTATAGGCTTCTCAGATAAGATTTTTGAGGCAGTAAAAATACTTAAGGAATTCAATTATACCAGAATCTATTCTTCCCCCCTGCTTACAGGTTATCACAGCTATTTCCAGCGGGTGTTGGAAACTCTTTTCAGTTATTTAAAGGACATTTTCAGAACCTACTCATTTGATAAAGAAGCATATAAAAAGGAAAAAAATATTCTTGCGGCAAGATTCGGAGATTATGCCAAAAAAATGGAATCATATTATACGCGGGACTCCAGTAAAAGCGAATGGATTATTATGGATTATATTGCGGGCATGACAGACAATTATGCACTGGAAAGCGTGAATGAAATATTAATTCCAAAACATATGCATGAACAGTTTGACAAATTTATTTTGGAGTAAATAAAAAACATTAGGAACCTTTAGATAATTTTTCAATTTCATTGAGAAACTGATCAATATTATCAAACATGCGATACACAGAAGCAAATCTAACATATGCTATGGGATCAACGGAGTATAGAGTAGAGAGAACCATGTCTCCAAGTTCTTTTGATGTTATTTCGCGTTTGTTTCCGGCTTTAAGCACCGCCTTATCTTCAATTTCATGGAGTATATGCTCTACTGAATTTTGACTGATCCGCCGTTTTTCCAAAGATTTCTGAAGACCGTTTTCTAATTTTGCAATGTCAAAAACTTCTCTTCTACCGTCACGTTTTACCACTTTTAAAGGTTTTTCCTCAATTTTTTCATAGGAAGTATAACGGTAATGGCATTTTAAGCACTCTCTTCTTCTTCGAATACTTGTTCCACTAGAATTTTGGCGGGATTCAATTACCTTGTCATCAATATTCCCGCAATGGGGACAGCGCATACATACCTCTTTAGAAAATTTAATTATAATATACCATACTTTCCTAGTTTTTTCGAGCTTGCAAATATTTTTTTATGTAATTATAATAACAAAAAGTTCTTAAGGTAACAAATAATTGAAAACAGTAAGCAATACAGTAAAAGAAATAATTGAAAATAGGCCATTTCTTCTGGAAGCTATGATACGAGGAATTGTAAGTTTCGGGAATTTGGCAGATGAACTTTCTCCGGATATTTATGCGGCTCTAGGTCGAGAAGCGTCTCATTCCTCAATAGTTATGGCCCTTCGAAGATATTCATCTGAAATGCATGAACGTCGAAAACAGCTTCAAAGCAGCCATATTGATTATGAAATAAATATGAAGACAAATATATTTGATATTAACTTGATTAAATCGAATACACTTCTTCAGACAATTCATAAAGTATATGAAATTGTTTCCTTGGATCGTGGTGATTTTCTCAACATTACTATTGGAACAAATGAAGTTGGTATAGCCGTTAGCCAGAAGTATCACGATGAAATCACCTCTTTGTTTTCCGAGAAGGAAGTACTTTATAAAAAAGGTGATTTAGTAGCTGTTACAGTAGTTTTTTACGGTGACTTTCTCAATACTCCCGGTGTTGTTTATGAAGCCGTGAGAAAACTGGCTTGGGAGAATATCAATGTTTATGAGATTGTCTCTACAACTAATGAGCTTACATTTGTTTTAGAAAAGAGTGACTCTCTTGGTGCTTTTGAAGTGCTTCAGAAATTTTTATAGACTATTCTTTATATTGTTGTATATTGATTGAGATTTCTTCTGCAGAATCTGTTTCAGAATCAGTAAAATGCAAAGTGTTTATTAAAGAAATAATCACAGATAAGAAAACTTTTTTAACATACCCGTTTAAGGGGATACTCTTCTTATTAATTTTCACTTCAATTGAAGTATTACGTGTGTCATCCATCAGTAATTCTCCTACAGATTGTTGATATCAGTAATTTATAGATTTTCAAAGAATAAACATCCAAAGTATCACATAAATGAGTTAATGGAATTAACATTATTTCCAATACCTTAGGTATTGATTCGGTCTATTTAACATATTACCATACAGCAGATGAAAGGGTATATAAATAAGGCTTTAGCTTACATAGAAAAAAGTAATAAAAATAATACTCACCGAATTCTCATAATTGCTGGCGGTATTAATTCCGGTAAATCTTCACTAGCTTCAGAACTGGTTGAAAAGCTCTATTTCAAGAATATTCGTGTCGGGGGAGTAAAAACGAAATCAATTTATGAATCTGACCATAAAATTGGATATATACTCTGTTCAATTGATGAGAAAATAGAGCAGCCAGCTGTTCATGAAGACATAAACAAATTACATGGAGATTCCTTATTTCAGTGGGGACGTTTCTATTTTTCAAAGAGTGTATATGCGGGGATTTATGAACACGTAATGAGAGAAATGGAATCTGGTATCTCCTGTTTCCTCATTGATGAAATGGGGCCTGTAGAATTGAATAAAAAAGGACATTATGATATGTTCCATACATTGTTGGGGGAACCGGGAGTATGTATTGTTGTCGTTGTAAGGAATTCTCTTCTTTTACAAGTTGAAGCTTTAATTAAAACTCTATTAAAGGATAAATCACTTCCAAAAGCGGATATATATAAAATATCTATATAATGCAGTACTTTATGCAGTACTTTTTAATACCCGATTCAGCAGAAAAATTCATAAAAATTTTTATTTTAAAAAGCAGGAAAAAAATGGTAAATGAACTACTATGGCTGTTTCTCCTATTATTTAATTTCTTATCTATTATTGTATGTTATCGAATTTGGGGGAAAAGCGGATTATATGTCTGGATACCTATTGCAACTATAGCTGCAAACATTCAGGTAACAAAAACTATAGAATTGTTTGGAATAGAAGCTACTCTTGGAAATATCGTCTATGCAACAAGTTTTTTGGCGACTGATATTTTAAATGAGAACTATGATAAGAAGAGTGCCTCAAAAGCTGTCGGAATCGGATTTTTTTCACTTATTGTTTTTACGATTTCCATGAATCTCGCTCTTCTGTTTATTCCGTCTTCCTCAGATTTTGTTCATGAAAGTATGAGTAACATATTTTCTATTTTACCGAGAATTGTAGCTGCAAGTCTCATTGCATATGCAGTATCTCAGCTTCATGATGTTTGGTCATACGATATGTGGAAGCGAAGAAAGCCTAGCAAAAGATATATTTGGCTGAGAAACAATGCAAGCACACTTGTAAGTCAACTTCTGGATTCAATAATTTTTACAACAATTGCTTTCTGGGGTGTTTTCTCTGGTAATGTGCTTCTTGAAATAACAATTACTACATATATACTAAAAGTTATTGTAGCAGCTGCTGATACTCCCTTTATTTATATAGCGCAGAAATGGAAAGAATCCGGTAAAATAAACAGGTAGCTGATATCACTTTGAAGCAGATATTCAAGGTAACGCTAAAACTGTCTTACCCTTGCTGAAACTTTTCATTAAGCTGTTTAAGAACTTCATTTCTTTTGATTTTCTGAGTATTTGTTGTTTCCATAGGATTTTCCAGGATTGTTACTTTTGAAATACGTTTATATGGCAATAAAGTATGATTTACATGTTCAACAATGGAGTTAAGATCCTTTTCAATACTTTTCAGGTCAACACTGGCGTTCTCTGATTTTTGTTTATAATACTCAAAATCAGGATAAATAACAGCCTCTATTGATTCTCCTTTGTATTTACTGTCGGGAATCCAGCTTTTTATAAGAATTTGCTGAATCTGCTGATAGAGTTGAAAGCTTTCTTCAATTTCTTCAGGATATACATTCTTTCCGCCTTCAGTAACAATAAGAGATTTCTTTCTTCCTGTTAAAAATAGGTAGCCCTTTGAATTTAAAAAACCCACATCTCCAGTTTTTAAATATCCATCATCATTGAAAAGCTGCTCCGTAGCTTCCCTGTTTTTATAATACCCTGATGTAATATTAGGACCATTCACAATTACTTCGCCAACACCTTTATCATCTTGATCAATTATGCGTATGTCAACCAAAGGCAAAGCTTTTCCTACGGACTTGTAATTATATGCATTTTTGGGATTTAAAGTAATAATAGGGGAGGTTTCTGTTAATCCATATCCCTGAACAAATGGGACTCCTAATTCATTATATCTTCTGAAAGTTTCATCAGAAAGGGGACCCCCGCCGCAAATAGCAGCTCGTAAGTGGGTGAATCCAATTTTTTTCAGTATTCCATAAAATATGAATCTTCCAATATTTACGTGGAGATATTTTTTTATAAAACCTGATAGTCTCATTCCGACTCCAACAGCAAGATGTACAAATAATCCTTTTGATCTAATTTCCTTCATTAAAGCTTTTAGTATTTTATTAAAAAGCAGGGGGATACCAATAAACATAGTAACTTTACCGCGTTTTAGATCCTTGATTATTTGTGAAGTAACAATCCGCTTTGCAAAAATAAGAGAAGCTCCATGCAAAACTGTTTCACCAAGACAAACCGTCATGGTATAGCTGTGATGGAGCGGTAGAAGAGCATAATATACATCATCAGGTTTACCAGCTATCAGATGAGGATGTCCGGCCATAAATATATTAGAAACAATATTTTTATGGGACAGCATAACACCTTTCTCATTACCCGTTGTACCGGAAGTAAATAGGATGACTGCTGAATCATCCTGGCTGGGTTTCCGCAAAGAACTATTTTCCAGGTGAGGCATTACGGAACCATTAAAAGAATTTGTAATTGAATCAAGAATATAAACGTGTTCAAAGGTACTCCTGCATGGATCAGCTTTCTCTTTATCAATAAAAAAAGCCTTAACATCAGCAAATTCAGCTAAATGCATAATCCTCTCGGTTTCAAGTTGAAAATCAATAGGAACAGCAACAGCTGAGACTTTGAGAATAGCAAAATAGGTAATAGCCCATTGCGGGCTGTTCTTACCGGAAAGGGCTACTTTATCACCCTTTTCTATTCCAATTTTCATTAATTCCGCTGCAATATGAGTACTGATGCTATCAGTTTCACTATACGTGTAATTCTCTTCTTTCGGTGAAAATGAAGACAAAAAAGTCTTTTCTGGTGAAACTCTGCAGCATCTATCAAATAAGTCGATAAATGAAGGCCATTCCTTGCTGCTCGTGCTTCTGAAATCCTTCAATATCTCTGTCGTGTCAAACATTATTGAGTCCTTATAGAAAAATTTATCCTTTAGTGTTTCTTGATAATTTCAAGAACCTTGCTTATCGCTTGAATATTTGCAGCAGCAGCGTATGTCTTGCTTTTGCTGCGGTCAAGTAAATCAGTATAATTCACCAGATAGTTATCAGTATACATGATTTCCATACCCAATTTTTTTATTATAGCATGAGCTGCAGCAATATCCCAGATGTAACAAGGAGCAAAAACTGCAGCATCAATATTGGGGTGAATTGCCGGAGAGAGAATGTGAAGAATATTGCTTCCAAATGAACGCAATTTACCGTGAAAATTATTAAAACAAAGTGATTTATGAGAACCTGAACAAACAATCATCTGTTGTATCGTTTCAGGTTTATCTTTATGTGATACAACTTCTTCTTGGTTGAAAACATCTTTCTGATCAGGGAATGAATACAGGAAGAGACCATCTTTTGTTCCGATACCCCATCTAGGGGCAGATATAATTCCACCAACAGGATTATTGGCATTATCAAGAATCCCCACCGCTATACACCAACTAGGCATTCCCTGACTATAAACATCGGTTCCATCGATTGGGTCTACGATAAATACATATGGTTCCTTTCCAGTGTTGTGTTGATAATCTTCTTCAGAGATTATGCCGCAGTCTGGGAATATTTTCTGTATTGCCTCTGTAATACGTTTATTGATATAAATATCAGTCTGCGTAAGTACAGACCCGTCTGCTTTATAATTCCTAGCAGCATCCTTTTGTTTCTCCACTGCATAATCAGAACATTCTTTTATTACCTTAAGAAATGCATTTTTTTTATCGTTATCATTGAACATATATACACATCCATATTTTATAAGTTGTATTTTTTATGATAGTATAGCTTTCATGGAAAATCATTTTATCAATCATCTTGAAGAAGTTCTGAAAAATAATAAACAGTATAACTCCACTTTACGAAAAATATCAAATTTACAAAAAATTATTAGTGTCAATCATATTGACGGATTCGTTTTTTCATACTTTTTAAAAGATATAGTATCCCAAACAGAAAATAATATTCTAGTTATTGTACCATCAGAACAAGAAATAAAAAAGATCATCTCAGATCTTAGACTCTTGGGACAGGACTCTGTTCTTTTTCCTTCAAATGGGAAGTCAATACTTTCAATTTATAAAAATGATAACACATTAACTTCTGAACAAATCGACAGCATGTATGATATTCTACATAAAAAGCACACTATAATTTTCTCATCTCTTCGAGGTTTGATCTATCCCTTGAAAGGGATAGATAATTATGTAGATAACAGTTTTATGATTAAGAAGGGAATGGATGTAACCGGAGCGGATATTCCCGGAAGACTATCAGAAATGGGTTATTACAGAGTACCAAGGACTACTATTGAAGGAGAATTTACCATGAGGGGAGAGGTCCTTGATATTTTTCCCCCAGGTACAGATTCTCCTTTTCGCATAGTTTTTAATTGGGATGAAATCTCTTCTATTCGCAAATATGATCCCCTCTCGCAGAATACCTTGCCGCAGGAGTCTGAAGGAATTGAAATTTTCCCATACAGGTATGAAACTGAAGAAAACAGCATGCTTACAAATGGATATATTTGGGAAATAATCTCCGGTGGGATAGATTGTCTTCTTTTATATGGAGAAACTTCCCTTGAGAACAATTGGAGGTCTTTACAGAAAGAGGGCCGGGAAGCTTATAGAAAAGCATTACTGGATAATTTGTCCCCACAGAAGCTGGACAAGATATTATTAGATTACGATGTACTTATTAAAAGTGAAAAACAACAAATACAATTAATTGATGTTGACAAGCAGAAAAGCGTAGATTTAAAGCTGAATATGCAAGGACCGCGTTCCTTTTTTGGAAACATATCATTTTTCAAAGAAGAAATTGAAAATCTACTGGATGCAGGGTTTTCTATTCATATTTTTGCTGGATCTGAACATCAGCAGAACCGATTAGCCTATCTTCTCCGGGATTTAGCTGTTGAAATACACACAGATGAAATATCCAGCGGTTTCTCTTTACCTGATGGTAAACTAATTGCCATTAGCGAAAATGAAATTTTTGGAAGGAAAAAACGCTATAAAACTAATCTAAAATATTCAGCTTCCAAACCTATTGATACGTTCATAGAATTACAATCGGATGATTATATTGTTCACCTTGAATATGGGATTGGTATATTCAGAAAAATTGAGCGTATTAATGCAGCAGGGCGAGAGCGAGATTACATAAAAATTGAATATGCTGACAAAGAGAATGTATTTATACCTATTGAGCAAGTAAACCTTCTTCAGAAATATATTGGACAAGAGGGCACACCTCCTCGATTAGATAAACTGGGCGGGAAAACCTGGGAATCTAAAAAGCAGAGGGTCAAAAAATCTGTTGAGGATCTAGCAAAACATTTGATTGAGCTTTATGCTAAAAGAGAAAGAGCTCAAGGCTTCAGTTTTTCAAAAGATTCTGACTGGCAGCTAGAGTTTGAGGCAGCTTTTCCTTATGAAGAAACTGAAGATCAGCTTTCCTGTATCTATGATGTAAAGACTGATATGGAAAAACCTGAACCCATGGATCGGCTTGTTTGTGGTGATGTTGGTTTTGGGAAAACAGAAATTGCTATTAGAGCTGCTTTTAAGGCCATTGTGGATGGTAAGCAGGTTGCATTTCTTGCGCCTACAACAATTCTTGCTGAACAGCATTATGAAAATATCCAAAATCGTTTTTCTTCCTATCCAATACAAGTTGATATGCTTTCAAGAATGGTTGATAAAAAGAATCAAAAAAAGATTATCAACTCATTAAGCAGCGGAGAATCAGATATTCTGATTGGGACTCACAGGATTCTTCAGAAGGATATCGCATATAAAAATCTTGGACTCCTGATAATTGATGAAGAACAACGTTTTGGGGTTAAGGATAAAGAACGGATAAAAGGTCTAAAATTGAATGTTGACTGCATCTCTCTTTCAGCAACACCAATTCCTAGAACACTTTATATGTCGATGCTAAAAATTCGTGACATATCCCTTTTAAGAACACCCCCCTTATTAAGACGCCCAATTAGAACTATAATTGAAGAATTTAATGTTGATACAGTTCGTGAAGCCATTATTCATGAGACAGACAGGGGAGGACAAGTTTTCTTTCTGCATAATAGAGTCTCTACTTTAGAAAAGACTGTTTTAACTTTAAGAAAGCTTCTTCCTGAACTCTACATTGATTTTGCCCATGGAAAAATGGCACCCCATGAACTTGAAAAGAAAATGCACGATTTCATAAATCGAAAATTTCAAGTTCTTGTATCAACAACTATTATTGAAAATGGAATAGATATTCCCAATGTTAATACTATTATTATTGATAGGGCGGACAGATATGGAATTAGTCAGCTATATCAGTTGAGAGGCAGAGTTGGAAGGTCGAACAAGGAGGCTTATGCCTATTTAATGTATCCTAAGAATCAAGTTTTATCAGAAATTGCTATGAAAAGACTGAAAACAATTTCTGAACATACTGATCTAGGATCTGGATTCAAGATTGCCATGAAGGATATGGAAATAAGAGGGACCGGAAATATTCTTGGAAGAGAGCAGCATGGACAGATGATTGTTGTGGGGCTGGATATGTACCTGAGAATGCTTGATAAAGCAATTTCAAAATTATCGGAAAATAAGAAAGAAGAAATAGATTATGATGTTTTTCTTGACCTCGATTATACGGGATATATACCGAATTCATATATTTCAGATCCTGCAATAAAGTTTGATGTTTACAAAAAGATTGCTTCAATTAAAGAGAAACAGGAAATTGATCGCATTATTTCTGAAATGAATGATAAATATGGTCCAATCCCCTTGGAAATGGCCAATTTGCTGTATATCGCTGAACTTAAAGTTTTGAGCCGTCAACTCAAAATATCATCTTTAAGAGAGAGAAATGGTAAGGTTAGAATTGAATTTTTAAAAGTAGCTGATATTTCAATAGAAAAGGTAATGCAGCTTATTAAGGAAAGCGGAGGGAATGTAACAATCGACCAGAAAAAACCTAATGTCCTATTAATGAAAACAGAAGCTATTTCTCTAAAAGACAAATCCCTATTTATACTTGAAAAATTGCAGCGCTTACTGTAAAAGTGGGAAAAGAGTGAAAGTAAGAGTGAACTTACAAATATTTTACTGTAAATTTTATGTTATAGGTGAGTAAATTGAGAAAAATTCGAAGCTATGTGCTCCGCGGAGGAAGACTTTCTGAAGGGAAAAAAAGAATCATTGAACAATATTCGGATATATACTGTCTTCCCTATACTGAAAAAGCTCTTATACTTAATGAAATATTTAAAAACGATCATCCAGTAATAATTGAAATCGGCTTTGGTATGGGAGATGCAGCGGCAGAGATTGCTGAAAAATTTCCTGAGATCAATTTTCTTGGGATTGAAGTCTTTACGCCGGGAGTTGGTAAACTTTTAAGTGAAATCGTTCATAAAAAACTGACTAATATAAGAATTATTCAGCATGATGCTGTAGAAGTTCTTAATCATATGATCAGACCGAATTCGATTGATGGATTTCACATTTTTTTTCCTGATCCATGGCCTAAAAAAAAGCATACGAAGCGCAGGTTAATACAAGAATCTTTTATTAAAGAGATTGATCCTAAATGCAAGCGAAACGGCTACATATATTGTGTTACTGATTGGAAAGATTATGCAGAACAAATTGAAAAAGTATTTTCAAGTTTTCCCCATTTTATTAAAGAGAATGAAAAAGAGGGAAGTAGTGCAGCATCCTGGAGACCAGTGACAAAATTTGAAATAAAAGGTTTAGAGAAGAATCATAGAATATATGAATTTTTTTACAGAAAGCAGTAAAAAATTAGAAGAAATTACAATCAATATAAAATCAATATAAAATTTTTAAAAAAAGATTTTAAAAAAAGAGAAGAGGGCTGAATGTCAACCCTCTTTTTTCTTGCTTTTAATTCACCGTATGAATGCAGCCAGTTTTATTCTTCCACAGCTGCTTTAGACTGTTGGATAATGTCATCAGCAATTTTCCCTGTTACCTTGGCATAATGATCAAACTCAAGATCAAAGGAGCCGGTACCTGAAGTTATTGATTTTAAATCAATAGCATATCTGAGCATTTCTGCTTGCGGAACCTCTGCTTCAACAACAGTAATCCCCCCGCCTAAGTCTTCCTGACCATGAACACGTCCGCGCTTACTACTGAGGTCAGAGAGAATATCACCTAAGTACTGGTCCTCAATATATACATGCAGCTTCATGACGGGCTCAAGGAGTACTACTCCTGCTTTTTCAAGAGCAGTTCTTAAAGCGCCCTTGCCAGCAAGTTTAAATGCCATCTCTGAACTATCAACAGGGTGCTCTTTACCATCAATAACCTTTACACCAATATCAACTAAAGGATAATGTGCAAGATAACCTTCATCCATAGCTTCCAGTAGGCCTTTCTCAATACCCGGCATATATCCTTTTGATATAGATCCGCCCTTTATGACATTTTCAAATGAGAACTGCTCACCACGCTGAAGCGGAGTGACATCAATAACAACACGTCCATATTGACCATGTCCGCCGGATTGTTTTTTATGCGTATATTCAGCATTTGCAGGTTTTGTTATTGTTTCTCTATATGCAACTTTAGGTAATTTTGTATGAATTTCAATTTTTTGTTTTGTCTGTACTTTATCAAGCATGGTATTAATATGCAATTCGCCCATGCCGGAAATAACATTTTCCTTGGTTTCAGAATTAAAGTTAATTTGGAATGTGAAATCCTGCTCAGTTATACGGTATAAAGCATCATTCATCTTATCTTCTGATTTTTTATCAGCAGCAGAAATTGCCAAAGCATAGACTGGCTGTGGAAGATTAAGATGTTTTACCTGTATACATGGTTCTGATTCACATAATGTATCATTTGTGTTGATAGTGTTTATTTTTGAAAGAACTCCGATATCTCCAGCAACCAGTTCTTTCTCTTCAATTATTTTTTTACCCAAGGATTTATAGAGTTTGCTGATTTTTTCTTTTTTCCCTATACTGCAGTTTATTAGCTCAGAATCAGCACTTAAAGTGCCGGAAATTATTTTAAAGAAGGACAGTTTTCCAGAAAACTGATCTATGGTAGTTTTGTAAATGAAAAGTATTACGCTTCCATCAGGAGAAATTACATAATCCTTTTCAATTCCATCTTCTTCAATTTTTTCTATTTTCCCTTGCGGATTTGGAGCTTCATAGGAAATGAAATTCAGTAGGGAGGAAATACCGCTATGCATTTCGGCGCTGCCGCAAAAAAGTGGAACAATTTTATTATCATTCAAGCCTTCAGAAAGTCCTTTACGTATTTCATCAACAGTCAGAGTTCCTTCCTCAAAATATTTTTCAAGAAGATCATCATCTCCTTCAGCAGCAGTTTCTATCAGGGTTAGGCGGTACTCTTCAACCATTTCAGCAAATTCTGAAGGTATCTCTAATTCAGTTTCTTTTCCATCTTCTTTAATTTCATAGGCTTTATTCTCAATAAGATTGATTATGCCTTTATAGGAAGAACTTTCTCCCATAGGGATAGTTACGGGAACAAATGTTTTATTGAATTTTTCCTTTAAATCATTAAGAGTGTTTTCATAACTTGCTCTGTCACTGTCAAGTTTATTAATAAATACAAATCGAGGCATATTCATTGAGTCAGAACGTCTCCAAAGTTTTATCGTCTCAATCTGCACGCCTGAACGTCCATCTACCAGAATTAGTGATGTTTCTGCTACACGAAATGCAGAAACAACTTCTCCGATAAAATCAGATGTCCCCGGTGTATCAAGAAAATTTATTCTCTTATTATTCCATGAAACTGAACCATGGGATGTATACATGGAAATTCCTTTAGATATCTCTTCATCGGAATAATCACTGATAGTTTTTCCTGAATCAACTTCAGCTGGTTTGTCTATAACGCCACCGCAGTAAAGCAGATGCTCAAACAAGGTGGTTTTCCCAGTACCATTATGCCCAACTATAGCAATATTTCGAATATCAGCGCTGGTTAAACTCATATGTCCTCCATTTACTTGTATTAGGTTACTTGTATTAGGTAATCAAAGATAACTTTAAAACCTGTTATTCTATATGTCAACTAAAAAAGCCTTTTTGAGTACTTATATGTTATTTTTTAAGCATGATCAGTTTCTTTTTGTAAAATTTAAAGTATGCCATTTATTAAAAACGCATTTTGAAGCTTTTATTCTGCTTTTTCTGCAAAATGGGAAAATTCCATTGCAAAGTTGCCTCGCCCCTGAGTAATACTCCTCAAAGAAGTAGAATACCCAAACATTTTAACCAGTGGTGATTTTGCTTTAATATGCTCAATGGCAGTTTTACTTTCTAAACTTTCTACTAGTCCTCCTCTGGAAGTAAGATTGCTCATAACATCACCTACATAATCCTTTGGGGTGAAGACATCCACCTTCATTATAGGTTCAAGAAGAATTGGGTCTGCGTTTCTGCAGGCATTTTCAAAACCATTGGCTGCGGCTGCTTCATAAGCAAATGCGGAGGCCGTCATTTCGTCAAAAACAGCATCTATCAAGCTTACTTTAATATTATATGATGGGTACCCATAGCGTATGCCTGAGGCAAAAGAATTTTTTATACCTCTTGCTACCGCATCAGCAAACTCTCTGGGAAGTTTTTTCTCACTGATTTGAGAAATATATATATTACCATGTTCTTCAGCATGAGAATTGGGTTCAACTTTAATTGTAATATCTGCCGAGTGCTCTTTACCTGAAATTATTTTTGAAAATTTCTGATTCCAGGTAATTTCCTTGGAAATTGACTCTCGATAGGTTACCTGCGGATTTCCAATTCTTGCATCAACCTTCAGCTCTTTTGTAATCCTATAAACAAGAACATCAATATGCAGTTCACCCATTCCTGATATTACAAGTTGTCCAGTCTCCTGATCATCCTTGTAGGTAAAAGTAGGATCTTCGCGTATGAGTATTTCCAAAGCCTTTTTTAATTTATCCTGATCTGATGCAGTTTTCGGTTCGATGGCAACTGAAATTACAGGTTCAGGGAAGTCCATGGGTTCTAATTCAATCTGCATTCCTTCAGAACCGATGGTATCACCTGTCTGAGCAAGCTTCATCCCAACTGCAACGCCTATATCCCCGGCAGCTAAAGAATTCAGCGGTTCATTTTTATTTGAGTGCATTCTAAAAATGCGATTTATCCTCTCTTTTTTTTGTTTTGAAATATTATAGACGCTGACGCCTTTCTTTATTTCTCCAGAATAAACTCTAAAAAAACATAAGGGACCGGCTTCTCTGTCATGTTGAATTTTAAAGACAAAAGCCAGCGGATAAGCTTTTCTATCATGAGGTACTTCAATATTTGTGTTTTTTTTCAAGTGATAACCCGTTATTGGAGGAACTTCTGTTGGAGAAGGAAGATAGTCTACAATGCCATCCAAGAGGGGCTGCACTCCTATGTTTTTTAGGGAAGCTCCGACAAAAACAGGAATTATTCCTCTTTGTATTACAGCTTTTCTAATGGTACTGTGAATAAGATTTTCTGGAATAGCTTTTCCTTCAAGATACAGTTCAGTCATTTCATCGGAAAAATGAGAGATTGAATCAATCAATTTTTCTCTCCATTTTTTTGAAGTATCAAGGAGTGAACTGGGTATATCTTGATACTCCATTGTGCTGCCGAAAGAATCTTTAACAAAACTTATTTTTCTCATATGTATAAGATCGATTATTCCTGAAAAATCAGATTCGGCTCCAATGGGAAGATATAAAGGAACCGGGTTTGCTTTTAATTTAGTTTTTATTTCTTCTAAAACTTTATAAAAATCTGCACCAAGTCGATCCATTTTATTAATAAACGCCATTCTAGGAATTTTATAGTGATCCGCTTGACGCCAGACAGTTTCCGATTGAGGTTCTACTCCTCCTACAGCACAAAAAACAGCGACTGCACTATCTAATACACGTAAAGAACGTTCAACTTCTGCTGTAAAATCGACATGTCCCGGCGTATCTATTATATTTATTTGTGTGTCCTTCCAAAAACAGGTAGTAGCAGCGGAAGTTATTGTGATTCCCCTGTTCTGTTCCTGCTCCATCCAGTCCATAACAGCTTCACCATTGTCAACTTCACCAATCCGATGGCTTTTACCGGTATAGAAAAGAATTCTTTCTGTTGTTGTAGTCTTTCCAGCATCAATGTGCGCCATGATGCCGATGTTTCTCATATTACTAGATTCAGACATTGTTAACCCTCAATACAAATTTTAAAGTCATAATAATCTTGGATGATATTAGCATAAAGATAAATTTCATAAAAGACTTGAATCTTATTGACAAAAGATCTCCGCTATGATAATTTCCATATCGTTCGGGTGGTTAGCTCAGTTGGGAGAGCGCCTGCCTTACAAGCAGGATGTCACAGGTTCAAGTCCTGTACCGCCCATAAAGCCTTTGGTATTAATTGCCGAAGGCTTTATTTTTTGTTTAGCAGCTTTAACAATCATGAATTCTGCAATCATGAATTCTGCAATCAAGGATTTGACAGGCCGCATACTTTTTTTTTGAATATTGTTTTTCACTTTTATACACATGTTTGCTGTTTTTTGATACTATAGATGCATGGATACAATGAAAAAAAGAGTTAATACAGTTTTACAGAAAATTTCTGATGCCGCTGAACAAGCTGGAAGAAAAACGGATGAAATAACTTTGGTTGCTGTAAGTAAAACAAGAACTTATGAAGAAGTTATTGAAGCATTTAATTGCGGCCTTACAATTTTTGGAGAAAACAGAGTACAGGAAGCTAAGAATAAATTTGAAAATATCAATAAGCCTGTACATCTCCATATTATTGGTCCTCTTCAATCAAATAAAATTGGAACAGCCGTAGAAATAGCTGAATGTATCGAATCTGTCGACAGATTAAAGGTATTAAAGCTTATAGAAAAACATGCTTCAAAATTGAAGAAAAAGATTGAAGTGTTTCTTGAATTCAATACATCAGGTGAAACCTCTAAACATGGATTTGATCATTATGATGAAATCTTTGAATGTATGGAAATAATGGATAATTACCACTGGGTAAAATTTAGAGGACTTATGACTATAGGCCCGCTCACTAAGGATATTGTAAAAATACGAAAGTCCTTTTCAGAATTACGGGAACTGCGTGATCAACTTAAAAAAGATTTCCCTGCTTATGATGTTGTTGAACTATCTATGGGAATGAGCAATGATTATGAGATTGCAATTGAAGAAGGCGCAGATCTTATTCGTATAGGCAGTGCATTATTTGGTGAAAGAGTATATACATGAAAAGGTTATTATTACTGTTTCTCTATATCTTCTGTATTAATATTATTCTTTACGGCATTGATAATAACAATGAAAGTGCAAATGAAGATAAGGAACAGAGTGCAGTTTTTAAAGAAATTGATGCATATATTGAGGAAAAAGAGGGAAATGCGGAAAATACGACAGGAAAATCCAGTTTTGATGAAAGCAGTTCGACATGGGTAGAAGATCTCCGAAGAGGTGAAATAATTTTTTTTGGATCACTTCCTTTTACCTATTTTTTATCATCCATCGGGGTTCAAATAACAGAGAATTTACAATCTTCGGATAGGAGTGTTTTGCAGTTCTCTTTTGATGAGAATCAGTTATCGGGAGAAAAATTAATTCTTACTTTTTCTCTTTCCGCTGTGTTTGCACTTGCGGATTTCGTTATAGAAAAAGTCAAAGATTCTGAATAAATGATGAATACTAATATACAGAAAGAGCATTATGAACAGGTCCGCGTACATTTGCCTGATAGAGACTCAATTCGAATAGATAAATATATTTGTGAAAATGAAGCTTTGTTCAAAAGAAGTCAGTTATTTTTACGAGGAACGGTTTTTTACTGTAACGGTCGTATGGTAAAACCCTCAAAAAAAGTTTTTGATGGAGATACAGTAGAAATCCAGTTCAATGACCTTCCCATAACAGAAGTCCATCCTGAAGAAATTCCGCTCAACATAATTTTTGAAAATGCATCAGTACTTGTTTTAAATAAGCAGCAGGGAGTAGTTGTGCATCCGGGTGCAGGTAATTATCATAACACTCTCATCCAAGGAGTTTTATTTAGATATTCACAAATGCGGAAAGCGTTTCCAGATAATAATTTGAGGCCGGGTATTGTTCATCGTCTTGATAAAGATACTTCAGGAATCATCGTAATTGCTAAAGATACAGATACTCTAGAATATATTTCTTCTCAGTTTAAAAAAAGAAAAGTTGAAAAATACTATATTGCTATAGTGAAAGGTGAGTTGCCTTCTGGGAAAAAAGGGAGGGTTCAGACTTGCATAGCTAGAGATCCTTCAAACAGAAAAAAATTTAAAAATTTTCATACCACTTCTCAAAAGGGAAAATTTGCGGATACTGAATACTTTGTACTAAAAAAATACCAAGGATACTCATTATTAAGAATAAAGCTGAATACTGGAAGAACACATCAAATCAGGCTTCATATGAAACATATTGGCCATCCCATTTTGGGAGATATTGTATACGGTAATACTGATAAAAGATTTAACGAGAGTACGCTTATGCTTCATGCCCTTTCAATACGTTTTAAACTTCCTGAAAGTAGAGGAATGTCAAAATTTACAGCAGAAATGCCTGAAAGATTTAAAAAAATTTTACATTGCCTTTAGCTGCTGCTGTATGCAGAATATAATATCTGGATTAAACATTTTTTCTGCTTTCAAAGTGGTAGGGGAACCGTGTCCGGGAAAAATTCGCATTCTTTCGTCCAGCGGGAGTATCCTCTCTCGAATTGAACGAAGTAGAAGAGAACGGGAAAGTTCAGAATCTGTAGTTCCAATCTTACCTGAACTGAGAACATCTCCAGTAAACATTGCCTTATCTATTACATAGACCAATGAGTCTGATGAATGGCCGGGGACCTGAATTGCTTTAATGGAAATTCCTGCAAGTTTAAATACATCATTATGGCCGATTGTATGTACCTTCTGTTCTAAAATATTCATACTGTTAGCATAAATTTCAGCATTATAAATTTTTTTTATTGTTTTGATTCCCTCTATGTGTGCTGTGTGTCTATGAGTAAGCAGGATATACTTAATGTAGTAGTTATTATCTTCAATCAATTTAAGAAGTTCTATATCCATAACGCCGGGATCAATAAGTATTGCATCTCCTCCGTCTTCTTGTCCTATAAGATAAGAATTAGAAAATCCTGTTACAGAAAAATGGAAAAAAATTTTCATTTTTTGACCTTCCGATTTAAAATCAGTAGTAGCAATTTCAGACTTGCATATACTTGCATACATATTACATATAAAAATAGGCTTATTTTCCCCGGGTAAAAAGGGCTTCCTCAAAATTTGAATATTTAAAACTTACTTGTTCCCTGATGCTGTCAGAAAAATCTGTTTTTTTTAAGTTGCAGTCATTAAAAGTTGTCTCAATTAAATGTGTCTTTGTAAAATTGGAGTAATATAAATCAGAATCATTAAAATTACAGTTTTTCCCAAAGGATCCAATGAAATTTGTATGTAGTATATCGGAACCTGAAAAATCACATTCAATAAACTCACATCCGCTGAATACGCAATATTTGCTCATGATATCATTAAAAGTACATCTGATAAATTTGGAAAACTCAAAAAAAACCATTTGAAGAAATGACTGAGAAAAATCACAGTCAACAAACAAATTTCCGGATAAGTTACATGCATATAATTTAATATCTTGTAATGAATAATTTTGTATATCACTTTTTTCTAGACTGAGTGATCTCTGAGGCTCTTTTGAAGTTATTTTTTTCAGGATATCATCCTGGCATTTTTGAGGATCTTCACAGTGCTGCAGGCATGTTTCTTTACCTGAAATAACAAAATTTCTGCAGCCTTCTACTTTACAAGTGTTAAATGAAAACATATATAAAAGGTATCAGATAGTCTCGTATTGTCAATACAGAATGAGTTGTCAATGTAAAAAAATATATATACAGTAAATAATATGTAAATAAGTTATATGTGAAATAATACTATATGTGAAATACTACAAATACTTGGGAATACTACAAATACTTGGGAATACTACAAAAAGGGTTAATAATTGAATGGTACAATAATTAAGGGAATAAATAATATATTCACTGTAATGGATGAGCATAATCAAACAGAAATTCTCTGCAGGATTAAAGGGAAGATACTAAAAAATAACCAAGAAGCTTATAATCCGCTTTCTGTCGGTGATAAAGTAGAATATACGAAAACTTCTGAAAATGAAGGAATTATTCATAAGAGAGAAGGGCGTAGAAATGCATTTAATCGCTGGAATGAAAAAAAAGAACTTCCGCAGACAATTTTTTCAAATTTTGATTTGATATGCTGTGTCACTTCTTTACAGGAACCAGTCTTTAATCCTGGTTTTATAGATCGGGTTATATTATGTGCTGGGGATGAGCCTGTTTCAATTATAGTTAACAAAGTAGATTTGGTTAAAGAAGATTTTGATACAAGTAAAAAAGGTATTGAATTATATGAAAGTCTCGGATTTCATGTGTATTATATATCTGCATTAGAAAATACAGGTTTAGATGAAATGAAAAGTGCTTTTCTCAATAAAAGAATCGCACTTTTCGGACAGTCCGGAGTTGGCAAATCAACTTTGATCAACAAGTTGATACCTAATGCTGAGCAAAAGACGTCACAAGTTTCAGCTAAATATTTATCAGGCCGACATACAACAAATTTCTCAAAACTTATAATCGGAGCAGATGAGGGAATGGAAATTATTGATACTCCTGGTGTACGTGAAATAGAAATACCCCCTATAGAATCTTATAAAATTGGATATTATTATCCTGAAATGGTTCAATTCATTCCTGAATGCAAGTATTCAGCATGTCTGCATGATCAGGAACCTGAATGTGCAGTAAAAGACGCAGTAAATAAAGGATTAATTGATGCAGACAGGTACAAACGTTATATATCAATTCTCAGGGCTAATATGCAGAGATTGAAAAAGATGCAACCAAGGGATAACTATAATGGATGATGCAAAAAAATCTCTTGAATTCAATTCTGTTGTCGAGGAACTGCAGGAATATGCTCTTTCAGAGGATGGAAGAAAGCTTCTTGAGAAGATGGCAGCTTTTTTCAGTAAAGATGCCTTAGAAACTCATTTGAATAGAGTTCAGTATATACAAAAAATACTTAAAATAAAGGATTTTCCACGAGAATGCAGTTTTCCGGATATTGCTGGAAATTTGCCTTTGCTTAGAAAAGCGGGATATGTACTGGAAGAAAAAAATATATATGATATTGGAAGATATATATTTTCTACAAAGAAATTTATTGAATTTATTCTTGAAGTTCCTGAAGAATTGGATCTGCCTCGTCCGGATTTCGATATTGTTCAGCCGGATTTGCAGAAACTGAATAATGAAATATTTAAAGCTCTTGAATCTCCTGGGATAATAAAAATGAACCATCCTCGTTTAAAACCTCTTATAAACGAAATGGATTCTATTAAATCACGCAGAACTGCTGTATCTTCCGACTTCATGAAAAAATATCAGGATATTTGGCAGCAGAGTTCTCCAACAATAATAGACGGTAGAATTGTATTGCCATTAAAGAATCAAAATAAGGGTAAAGTTAAGGGGTTTATTCAAGGCACTTCAAGTTCCGGACATACACTCTATATAGAACCGCCTGAATTAGCTGAGTGTAATAACAACTTAATAGTACAGAATGATAAAATCAGACAGGAAATTCATAAAATCGTAAAAGAACTTACGCAGGAGATAAAGAATTCATTAGAACAGATAGAACTCATAGTAAAGCAGACAGCTTTCTTGGATGAACTGTATGCAAAAGCTCGCTATGCACATATTCATCAATGTGAACGCCCTAAAGTGGAAGCTGGGATTTTTAGTCTGAAAGCTGCTCGTCATCCGATGTTAAGAGATGGTGCCGTTCCAATTACTGTTAGTATTCCTGAAGATAAGCGAATTGTTATTATGACTGGACCAAATGCAGGAGGTAAAACCGTCACTGTAAAAACGGTCGGATTATTAACCATGATGCTTCAGCATGGAATGCTTATTCCTGCCTCCGAAGATTCATCAATCCCGCTTTTCTCAAATATTTTAGCTGATATTGGTGATGATCAGTCAATAAGTGAATCATTGTCAACTTTCTCCGGACATATGAAAAAAATCAGTACTATTCTCAGGGATATAGATAAAAACGGGATGGTTATTCTCGATGAATTAGGCTCAGGTACTGATCCTGTAGAGGGAGGCGCCCTGGCGCAGAGTATTCTTCAAGCAATTATTGAAATCGGGTGTTTAACTTTTGTAACAAGCCATCATACTGGCTTAAAGAAATTTGCGTACATTGAAGATAAAGTAATTAATGCTTCTATGGAATACAATGAGAAACTTCATGTCCCTACATATCATATTATATTTGGAAAACCTGGTAACAGTTATGCTATTGAAACTGCAAAGAGAGTGGGGATGCCGGCAAATGTAATTGAGAAAGCAGTTTTGAACAAAAAGCAGAATGATGATGAGACTTTAGCAGTGATACAGAATCTAGAAGAGAAAGAATTGGAAATAAGCAGGAAATTTTCTGAAATTAAAGATATTGAGACGAAGTTACAGTACAAAGAAAAAAATCTTGAAGAAAAAGAATTCAGCCTTAAAGAAAAAGAACAGAATCTCCGAAAATATGAATATGAAAAAATAACTAAATTTCTTCAGGAAAAAGAAGATGAAATAAAAAGACTAAATAATGTTCTGCAGAGGCAGTCAGGAGAACATGAAGCAGCAAAAGTAAATTTAAAAAAACCTTTAAAAGATCTTTTAGAAGAAAAGAATGCAATAAAAAATAAAATTGAAGAACTTGATAATGAAATTGCAGATTATAAAAAAATTTCTTATTTCATAGGTATGCCTGTTTTTGCGGGTAAATTCAAACAAAAAGGTGTTATTAAGTCAAAAGGGAAGAAAAAAGGCTATTGGAATGTAGAATTAGGCAGTCTACGCATTGAAATACATGAAAATAATTTAGAACCGCAAAAAAAGGAGCCAGCTATTTACCGGAGAGGAGAAAATAGAAAAAAATCTCATCCGATGAATGCAGTTGAATACGATTTTGATCAAAGCAGCGTAAATGCTTCGTTTGAAATAGATTTGCGGGGTTTATACCTTGAGGAAGCTATAAAAAGATTAGAGCGGCAAATTGATAATGCACTTCTTCAGGGAATATATGAATTTTCTGTAATACATGGCAAAGGGGAAGGGATCCTCCAGAAAGGTGTGCACGACTATTTAAAAAGCAGCAATGTTGTTGAAGAATTCTTTTTTGCCCATCCTGAGGAGGGAGGATACGGAAAAACATATATAAAATTACAAAAATAACCAATCAGTTAATAATGTAATTTTTATAACATACGATTTGGATCATTCTCTTGTAAAAAAATTTGTTACCGGTTATAGTACATAAAAGTTAATATCCATATTTTGAAATTAGAGGTCTACCATGGAAGTACAAGTACAAGAATTAATAAATTCAATTAAAAATGATGGAATACAAGCAGCGGAAGAAGAAGCAAAAAAAATAATTGAACAAGCAGAAAATAAAGCAGAACAAATAATTAAAGATGCTGAAAAAAAAGCTGACTCTATAATAAGTGAAGGTGAGAATAAAGTTGCTAGAAAAGAGAGCAGTTCAAAAGCTTCTCTTAATCAGGCCGGCAGAGATCTAATTATTTCTTTAGAGAAAAAAATTACGGCAATACTTAATTCCATATTAGAAAGAAAAATCTCTAAAGCGTTAGATAGTAAAACTCTTGAAAAAGTCATTCTTGAAGTTATAAAAAGCGATATAACGAAAGATTATAAAGTGCTTGAAATTTCATCAAATTTGAAAAAAGACCTCCAGGATGGAGTGATGGCTGATCTTCAGAAGGAAATGAAAGCTGGAATGGATATTCATCCTGTTGATTCTATAGAAAACGGTTTGCGTATTACAGATAAAGATGGTTCCGGTTATGTAAGTTTTACATCGGAAGATATTGCAGCAATGCTTTCTCCTTTTATCCAGAAAGAACTGCATCAGATAATAACTGATGCTGAATAAACTTTAAAAAGGAGATTTGTATTGTCCGGATTTTATTTTACAATAGCGTCACTACCTGAATTACAATTATTTGCTAGTCCTCCAATATCTCATGATCAATTTCTGCACCACTGCACAATGGAACTGTCAGAAAACCAGCTTTTGGTTCTTGAAAATATAATTGAAGACAAGATTGAAAATTCTCCAGCAAATCCAGAAGTACTAAAAAACTGGAATGATTTTAAGGATAATCTTAACAGGGAAATAGCAGTAAAACGAAGTGAAAAGCTTTCACGTGATGATTCAAAGTACCAAAAAAATGAAGACAGCACTTATTTTGTTAGAGATATTGTTAAAAAAGTAATGAATATGGATTCCCCATTGGAAGCCGAAAAAGAGATCATGAGAGAATCATGGAATTTCTTAGAGGATATGGAAAGTCGACATCTTTATGATTTTTCAAAACTTATACTCTATATACTAAAGCTGCGTATTCTTGAAAGATATGCATATTTTACCTATGAAGATGGTGAAGAACAATTCAGAGAAGTTTTTTCAAATGTCCAGTCAAGAATAAAACATATGTAATGAAACTATTCGGAGAAGAATAATGAGTAAAAATACAGGTAAGGTAATAGGTGTCAACGGTAATATGGTAACTGTAAAAACAGCTGATACAGTATCCATGAATGAAGTTGCTTACATTTTAGTTGACGATAAGCGTCTAAAATCAGAAATAATAAGAATAAACACAGATTCTGTCGAGCTTCAAGTTTTCGAAATGACCCGCGGGATTCATGTGGGGAATGATGTAGAATTTTCAGAAGAATTATTAAGCGTTCAATTGGGACCGGGCTTACTTGGACAAATATATGATGGGCTGCAGAATCCATTACCGCAGTTAGCCGAATCATGTGGATTCTTTTTACAGCGTGGAGTTTATTTAACCGCACTTTCCCAAGAGGCTTCATGGGATTTTACACCTTCAGTAAAAAAGGGAGATAAAGTAAGAACTGCAGATGAAATTGGAACTGTACCGGAAGGTATTTTTAAACACCAGATAATGGTTCCCTTTAATTTTCCGAGGGATGAAGTTTTTACAGTAAAAAATATTGTTAAGAAAGGTAAGTATACCCTTCAGGATACTGTAGCAACCATTGAAGACTCAAAGAAAAAAGAGTATAAAATCAGGCTTTCTTTTGAATGGCCGGTTAAGAGAGCAGTTGATTTTTATGAAGAAAGATTGAAACCTGTTGATCCGATGATTACTAAGGTACGTTTGATTGATACGCTGCTGCCGGTTGCAAGAGGCGGCACATACTGTATCCCAGGTCCCTTTGGTGCCGGAAAAACAGTTCTTCAGCAGATAACAAGCCGACATGCTGAAATAGATATTGTTATTATTGCCGCATGCGGTGAAAGAGCCGGGGAAGTAGTTGAAACCCTGCAGGAATTTCCTGAATTGACGGATCCGAGGACGGGTAAGTCTCTGATGGAAAGGACTATTATTATCTGTAATACCAGTTCCATGCCTGTAGCTGCCAGAGAAGCTTCTGTATATACTGCAGTAACAATTGCAGAATACTATAGGCAGATGGGGCTTCATGTCCTTCTTCTTGCTGATTCTACTTCGCGTTGGGCACAGGCTATGCGAGAGATGTCAGGAAGACTTGAGGAAATACCTGGCGAAGAAGCATTCCCTGCGTATCTCGAATCAGTTATTGCCAGTTTTTATGAAAGAGCTGGCTTGGTACGTTTGCGGAACGGTTCTATTGGGTCTGTCACCATCGGAGGAACAGTAAGCCCTGCCGGCGGTAATTTTGAAGAACCGGTTACACAGGGAACCCTAAAGGTTGTTGGTGCATTCCACGGATTATCAAGGGAAAGATCTGATGCAAGGAAGTATCCAGCAATTGACCCTCTTGAGAGCTGGTCTAAATATCCGGGAGTTATTGATGACAATAAAACTGGATATATTCGTGAGATTCTGTTCCGTGGTGATGAAGTCAACCAAATGATGAAAGTCGTTGGAGAAGAAGGAACAAGTATTGAAGATTATGTACTTTATTTAAAATCAGATATGATCGATTCTGTATATTTGCAGCAGAACTCATTTGATCCAGTGGATGGAGCAGTTTCTGTTGAAAGACAGAAGTATACTTTTAATACCCTTTTTAAAATTACTGCCGGAAACTACAAACTTAATAAGAAAGAAGATGCAAGACATTTTTTTAATCAGCTTCGTCAGAGATTTCTTGACTGGAACGGATCAGAATGGGATTCAGAGCAGTTTAAGACAAATGAAAAAGAGATATATTCACTTTTCAATGAAAAGTTTACTGAATATGATAAACATGTAAAAGAGATCGTAAGAGATAAATAGAAAAGGCAGGTAATCCATGCGGAAAGTATATACAAAAATTGAGTCCATCGCTGGTAATGTAATAATTGTGAAGGCGGAGGATGTTAATTATGAAGATTTAGCTGTGGTAAAATCTTCACATGGTTCTTCTTTAGCGAATGTCATTCGTTTAAAGGAAGATCTTGTTTCCCTGCAGGTTTTTGCTGGTTCAAGGGGGATTTCTACGGGAGATGAAGTGCGTTTTTTGGGGCACCCAATGAAAATTTCCTTCACTGAAAACCTTCTCGGAAGAATTTTTAATGGTAGCGGCCTGCCGAAAGACAAAGGCCCTGAACTAGATGAGAATCTTATTGAAATTGGCGGCCCCTCGGTAAATCCTGCCAAGAGAATCATACCGAAAAACATGATTCGTACTGGTATTCCCATGATAGATGTTTTTAATTCTCTTGTAGAGTCTCAGAAACTTCCGATTTTTTCCGTTTCAGGGGAACCGTATAATGAACTCCTTGCTCGAATAGCTCTTCAGGCAGAAGTTGATTTGATTATTCTCGGTGGAATAGGGCTTAAGTATGATGACTACCTCTATTTTAAGGATACTCTTGAAGAAGGCGGGGCAATGAGCCGTACGATCTTTTTTGTGCATACCGCATCGGATCCTACGGTTGAGGGCCTTCTCGTTCCTGATATTTCCTTGGCTGTTGCAGAAGAGTTTGCTCTGCAGGGGAAAAAAGTACTTGTTCTTCTTACAGACATGACAAACTTTGCTGACGCTATGAAGGAAATCGCAATAACAAAAGAAGAAGTTCCTTCTAATCGTGGGTATCCAGGAGATTTATACAGTCAGTTAGCCTCACGTTATGAAAAAGCTGTAGATTTTGAAGGTGCAGGTTCTGTAACCATCCTCGCTGCTACTACAATGCCAGGGGATGATGTTACTCATCCTGTACCAGATAATACAGGGTATATCACAGAAGGACAGTATTATCTGAGAAATGGAAGAATTGAACCCTTTGGATCTTTATCCCGTTTAAAGCAGCAAGTTAACGATGTGACAAGAGATGACCATAGAACTTTAATGGATGGAATGATAAAGCTTTATGCTTCATATAAAGAATCTCTTGAAAAAAAATCTATGGGATTCAGAATGAGTGACTGGGATGATAAATTGCTGAAATACGGTGAAATGTTTGAAGCTCAAATGATGGATCTTTCAGTTAATATTCCATTGGAAAAAGCTTTGGATCTAGGATGGGAAATTTTGGCTGAATGTTTTTCTCCTGAAGAAACTGGAATGAGAACGGAATTAGTATTCAAGCATTGGCCTAAGGAAATACAAAAAGAAGAGGTATAATCGTGCCTGCTGTCAAGTTAACAAAAAACGAACTGAAAAAACAAAAAGACGCCTTGAAAAGATTTCAACGATACCTCCCAACCCTTGTTTTAAAAAAACAGCAGCTTCAGATGGTTATTCAGAAGGTTGAACAGGATATTCGTGACCTTGAAAAAAAACAGCAGAAAATAATTGAAAATATACATCATTGGATAGCTGTATTCGGAGAAAATAAATCATTTCTGCGTAAGCATAAAATTGATCATTTAATTGTTGTTAAACGAGTTTTGAGGGAAAGAGGGAATATTGCCGGCGTTTCTATTCCAATTTTTAATTCAATTGAGTTTGAAGAAATTGATTATAATCTTTTAGAATTTCCACTCTGGGTTGATTCTGCAATTGCACTTTTGAAAGAGCTTTCTGAATATGATGCAAAAATTTCCACTTTAGAAAAACAGAAGGAATTACTTGAAAAGGAGTTGAGAACAACATCACAGCGTGTAAACTTGTTTGAAAAAGTAAAAATACCTGAAGCCAGAACGAATATTAGAAGAATACAAATATATCTTGGAGACCAGCAGACAGCAGCGGTTGTTAGAGGTAAAATTGCAAAAAATAAAATTGTAAAGGTATCGCAATCATGATTGTAAAAATGAAAAAAGTTTCTGTTTTCATTAAACAGAATGATTTGGATAATTCTTTAAACCAGCTCCGCAACCTTGGGCTAGTTCATATAATGACTCCTGCAGGACATAATAGAAAAACAGAAAGAATCCAAAATGAAGTTTTTCAACTGCAGAAAGCTATGCAAATTATAGATACCTATCAGTCTGAGAAAGAGAAGGGCGAAAAGAAAACAAAAAGAAAACAAAAAGAAATTGCTGATACTTCAATATCTGAAGAAGTTAATCCGTATGAATTATCTGAAAAGATAGTTCAATTGGATAATGAACGCCAACAGAATTTTGA
Organism: Spirochaetia bacterium; assembly: GCA_021736505.1. The sequence goes on from JAIPFU010000001.1 coordinate 39,985, forward strand.
AACAATTAAAGAACTGAAAAAGGGGAAAACTTTTTTTGAAAATATTGTTAAGATTAATCCTCATGATATAGAGTATCTTAATAGAAATGGTATCTATCCTTATATATATGATATTGATAAAAAATACTTGCCAGCCTTTTCTGATAAAAAATACACAATTTTATCAGATAATAAAAAAAGGCTTCGTCTTATAATATGGGCTTCAGAAGACGAAAGAAAGGCAACAGAATTTGAGCCCATTGATATTCCGGAAATGTCTGAAGAAGAAATCATTGAAAAGCTGAATTCTTTATACAAGAAAAATGAGACCATTTTTAATGAAATTTTAGCTAATGAACATTTTACAAAAAACATGTCTGACGAGTATGAAAGAGTTCTTCAATCCCTTCATTTTGAAAAAGTAAAAAGCGGCTTGGTGGACAGTGAACCTGTACATTGGTTTGTAGGGTTTATCCCCGAAGAAGACTTTCCTGTACTAAAAAATGAGGCAAAAAATATGGCTTGGGGGCTGATTTCGGATAGCCCGAAGATCGATGAGCCGGTACCCACAAAACTTAAAAATAATAAAATAATTTCAATGATAGAACCTATTTTCAACATTCTTGGCACAGTACCCGGTTATAGAGAATATGATATAAGCTTTCTATTTCTTTCATTTTTTTCAATTTTTGTAGCTATGATTATAGGAGATGCCGGTTACGGTGTTCTATTTCTGGCAGGCTCGATTTTTCTTCATCTTAAGTCAAAAAATCTGACTAAAACAAACATGCTTCTCTATGTACTGAGTTTATGTACCATTTTCTGGGGTGCAATTACAGGAACATGGTTTGGAAGTGAAATGATTGCCTCAATTTCTTTTCTTAATAGTTTAGTTATACCTGAAATAGCTTCATTTCCAGAAATAGCTGGGAGTACAACAAATATTTCACAAACAAATGTTATTTATATCTGTTTTATCATTGGGACAATTCAATTGAGTATTGCCTGCCTAATGAATTTTTTCAGAGAATTCCCCCATTTAAAATCCTACTCTCAGCTTGGCTGGCTTACTTTAATTATTGGATTGTATTTTCTTGTTTTAACTTTAGTGCTTGAATTTACTTTACCTTTCTGGACAATTTATGCCATCATAGCTGGAATAACTCTAATTGTTATATTCGGAGAACAGAAGGCGGGCCAACCCTTTTTAAAAGGTTTTATAAAGGGTTTAGGAGGATTATTTACAACATTTCTTGATTCAATAAGTACTTTTTCCAACATAATATCTTATATACGCTTATTTGCTGTTGGAATGGCTAGTGTAGCTATTGCCTCCAGTTTTAATGATATGGCAAACAGCATGATGGGAGGATTTACTATCCCGCTGGCTATAATGATACTGTTAATTGGTCACGGATTGAATATTGTAATGGGCTTGCTTTCTGTCTTTGTTCATGGAGTCAGGCTTAATATGCTGGAGTTCTCCGGTCAACTAGGAATGGAATGGACAGGGTTTAAATACGCTCCTTTTAAAGAGAGCGACAAACAATAATGAATTAAAATGGTAAGGAGTAAATGCATATGAACATTGGTTTATTGGGACCTGCTGCAGCATTATGTTTTGCAGCCATGGGTTCTGCTTTCGGAACGGGTATTGCCGCTCAGTCGGCAGTAGGTGCTTGGAAAAAGAGATTCTTAAATGATAAAGCTGCTCCGTTTATGATGGTGGCTTTTTCCGGTGCGCCTCTGACACAAACAATTTACGGTTATTTGCTGATGAATTTTATTAATGGAGCTAAGGATATTGTAGATCCTATGGTGATGCTGGCAGCAGGAGTATTCGGCGGACTCGCCATGGGTGCTTCAGCCCTGATGCAGGGGAAAGCTGCCGCTGCAGCTTCTGATGCTCTTGGCGCAACTGGTAAAGGAACGGCAAATTATTTTATTGTAATAGGAATTGTAGAAACTGTAGCATTATTTGTTATGGTCTTTCTCATGCTTACACTTAGGTAAGAAAAAAAGATACCGTTTTACATAATTTAAACAGTGTTTTAATGATAAAAATGTATTCTTAATAAAACTCAGATAATCATGAGAATAAAAAAATGTGTTTTATAGTTCTTATTGATTTTAATAGTAAAAAGGTTGTATGTTAATATACAGCCTTTTTTACATATAGGGGTATTATTGATGCGTCATAAAACAAAAAAAGTGAAAGTTGGTTCAGTGTCTGTTGGCGGAAATAGTTCTATCCCTATTCAGTCAATGTGGGCAAGTGATATTCCATCCGTTACAAATAATTTATTAAATGAACTGAAAACCTTAAAAAGCATTGGTTGTGATCTAATGAGGTTTTCAGTGAAAAACAAAGAGGATATACGTAATCTTGGAATAATACAAAAACAAGAAATCATGCCAGTAATTGCAGATATTCATTTTGATTATTCTTTGGCCATTGAAGCAATAAAGATGGGTATTCCTAAAATCAGAATTAATCCTGGAAATATTGGCCAAAAATGGAAAACTGAAGAAATAATCCAGCATGCTCAAGATAAAAATACAGCCGTACGAGTTGGGGTTAACAGCGGTTCACTACCGGGTTATTTGAGAAAAGAAACGGATATTGTTCAAGCCATGTTAAAAGCAGTGGAAGAATATATTGATATTTTTGCTAAAAAGAATTTTGATAATTTAATAATATCCTTAAAGTCATCTAACCCGGAAATTAATTATCAAGTAAACAAGGATTTTGCAGAGAAATTTGATTATCCGCTTCATATCGGAGTAACTGAAGCCGGTCCATTGATTCCTTCCTTAGTAAAAAGCACATATGCACTCGGGAGACTTCTTTCTGAAGGAATCGGTGATACCATCAGAATTTCAATATCTGATGATATAAGAAATGAAGTTATAGCTGCTAAAGAAATACTGTCATTATTCAATTTAATTGATAGTATTACTATAATATCTTGTCCAAGATGCGGGCGAGCTACATTTGATACACATGATTTTATAAAGCGAGTAGAAAACAGGCTCTATTCAGTGAATAAAAGAATTACTGTTGCAGTTATGGGTTGTGCTGTAAATGGTCCTGAAGAAGCTAAGCATGCCGATTTAGGGATTACTGGAATAGGAGATAAGGTGTTTATTTTTAAATATGGAAAGATGCTGAAAGAGGTCTCGGTTGAAAAAGCTGAAAAAGAGTTTTTTAATGAACTGGATAAATTATGAATAAAAAAATAATTATAAAAGGGGCTCGTGAGCATAACCTTAAAAATGTAAATATTGAATTTAATCGTGATAAGCTTGTTGTAATATCCGGTCTAAGCGGTTCGGGTAAGTCATCCCTAGCTTTTGATACAATTTTTGCAGAAGGGCAGCGTCGTTACGTTGAATCGCTTTCGGCTTATGCCAGACAGTTCCTCGGCCGTATGGAAAAACCTGATGTAGACTATATTGAAGGGCTCTCTCCTGCAATTTCAATTGAACAGAAAACGATCCAGAAGAATCCCCGTTCCACAGTAGGAACAATTACAGAGATTTATGATTATTATAGATTACTCTGGGCAAGAATTGGACATCCTCATTGCCCTAACTGCGGAAAAGAAATTCAGGAACAATCTGTAGATCAAATTCTTGAGAGCATTGTATCCCTTGGCAATGATGAGAAAATCATGGTTTTAGCTCCGTTAGTCAGAGGAAGGAAGGGGGAACATAAAGGGATATTCACTCAAGCTAAGAAGTCCGGTTTTGTTCGCATACGAATAAACGGAGAAATATATTCTTTAGATGATGAAATTGCTCTTGATAAAAACAAAAAACATGAAATTGAAATTGTAGTTGATCGGATAAAGCTATCAGATTCTATCCGGAAAAGGTTGGCTGATTCCGTTGAAACTGCATTGGAAATAACTGATGGGCTTGTTTCAATACTTCATGTAAAGAGTAGCGGAAAGAGTGAAATTCATATATTTTCAGAAAAAAATTCCTGTCCTACTTGTGGAATCAGTATTCCTGAGCTTCAGCCAAGGATGTTTTCTTTTAATAATCCCTATGGTGCTTGTCCTGACTGTCATGGAATCGGTACGAAAACAGAATTTGATCCTGAATTATTAATACCAGATAAATCAAAATCTTTTAACAATGGTGCAATTCTAACTTCCAATCCTGAGGCGGCCTGGAATAGAAGTATTTTTAAAGCACTTGCAGATTATTATAATTTTTCCCTGGATACTCCATTTGAGGAGCTTCCTGAACGGATTCAAGATATAATTCTTTATGGATCAGACGATACTATTCATATAAAATATAATAAGGAAAAGGGAAACCGCTATTACGAATATGACTCAAGCTTCAAAGGGATCCTTCATGATTTAAAAAGAAGATATTATGAGACAAATTCCATGGCGATCAGGCAATGGCTGCAGAAGTTTATGACAAATTCACTTTGTCGTACTTGCAATGGGACCCGTTTAAGAAAAGAGAGTCTTGCCGTACTGGTGGATTCTTATAATATTCATGAGATAACTCAATTGTCAGTGTCGAAATCATTGCAGGTTTTTAAAAATCTTTCTTTGAGTGAAACAGAAAAACAAATCAGCAGACAAATTTTGAAGGAAATCTTATCACGACTGCAATTTTTAAGTGATGTTGGTTTAGGGTATTTGACCATAGATAGAAAAGCATCAACCCTTTCTGGCGGAGAAGCTCAGAGAATCCGTCTTGCAACGCAAATAGGTTCTTCATTATCTGGGGTATTATATGTTTTAGATGAACCCTCCATTGGCCTGCACCAGAAAGATAATAACAAGCTTCTGGAAACTCTTGTGAAATTGAGAGATATCGGAAATACTTTAATTGTTGTTGAACACGATGAAGCAACCTTGAGGAGTGCAGATTATATTATTGATTTAGGTCCCGGTGCCGGAATTGATGGCGGGAATGTCATAGCAAAAGGGACCCCCGAAGAAATAATTGAGAATGAAAATAGTATTACAGGAGACTACTTAAGCGGGCGTAAATGGATTTCATACCCAAAAGAAAGAAGAAAAGGTAACAGCACAAATATAACAATTCATGGCGCTGTAGAACATAATCTAAAAAATATTCGTGTAGAATTCCCATTAGGGGTGTTGACTGTAATAACAGGGGTATCTGGTTCCGGTAAATCAACCCTGCTGAATGATATCCTTCATCCAGCAATAAAACACAAGTTGTATAAAAGCAATGTATCTATAGGAAAACATGATCGTATTGAGGGAATTAATAATATCGACAAGATAGTAAATATCGACCAGAGTCCAATAGGGCGTACTCCCCGATCTAATCCGGCAACATATGTAGGTGCATTTACACCCATTCGGGAACTATTTTCTTCCCTACCAGATGCAAAAGCCAGGGGGTATAAACCTGGAAGATTTTCATTTAATGTTAAAGGCGGCAGATGTGAAAACTGCCAAGGTGACGGCACACTGAAAATTGAAATGCATTTTTTACCAGATGTTTATGTTACTTGTGACGTTTGTAATGGAAAACGGTTTAACAAGGAAACTCTCGAAATTCGGTATAAGGGGAAAAACATTCATGATATTCTGGAGTTAAGCGTTGAAGAAGCTAGAGTCTTTTTCAAAGCTATTCCCTCTGTTAAAAGAAAGCTTGACACTTTGAGTTCTGTTGGCTTAGGCTATATAAAATTAGGACAGTCAGCATTAACCTTATCCGGAGGTGAAGCACAGAGAGTTAAATTAAGTACCGAATTATCAAAGCGAAGTACTGGAAGGACCCTTTATATTCTCGATGAGCCCACGACTGGATTACATTTTGAAGATGTTAAAAAACTTCTTGAAGTACTGCAGCGGCTTGTTGATAAAGGAAACACGGTTATTATTATTGAACACAACTTAGATGTTATTAAAAATGCTGATTACATAATAGATCTTGGTCCTGAAGGAGGAGATAAGGGAGGGAAAGTTGTAATTGCAGGTACTCCTGAAGAAGTTGCTTCTCATCCAACTTCACATACTGGAAAATATTTAAAAGAAATTCTTGCTAAGACCTTCTCATAAAACCTTCTAACAAGGGTGTATACAAGCCGTTTATGAAAAAATTCTTTTTCCTTCTATATATTCTTTGTTTTCCACTTGTTTTCCCTTTAGAAACTCCTAAATCACTCAATATTCCTTATACAGAAATAGAACTAAATACTGCTGAGACGGCTGAATTTGAATTTTTATCTGAATTATTGGCTATCAGCAATGGAAATGATGCAGAAAGTATTTCCGATTTCTTCAAACTCAATACAAACAGAAGTAATTTGAGCGGTTCTGCAGCAGATAATATGAGTTTGGAAAAAATCCAGATATATGAAGCTGATTCAATAACATATTTTACTTACAGAGAAAAAGATATTATATCAATACAGGGGAATGTATCTCTGGAAGTTTTTAACGGTGATGCGAGGAAAATCTTTTATGCTCGGAACATATTATTTAATCAAACGGATAGTACTATAATAGCACTAGGCCAAGTTGATATTAAAACAGATTCATCATCAGATAAGAATAATACGAACAACAAGAATGATAATATAATTGTTCCCTTTGAAAAAATGGAATCGGAAATACTTTTCTTAAAACTGAATGACAGTTCCGGAATAAGCTTTAATACAAAAACTTCGTTTTCAACAATAATAGATGAGGAAGAAAAAACTTTATATATTGATGGAGGGAAAATTTCACTTAATGAAGATTCCACCATAATAATCGAACCCGGGGTTATCAGCACACAGAAAGATGATTCATATGTTCGTATAAAGGCTAAGAAAATCAAACTGCTTCAGGATGGAGACTGGTCTATACATAATGCTGTACTTTTCATTGGTAACATACCTGTTTTCTATACTCCATTTTTTTTCTATCCCGGTAAACGATTGTTGTTTAATCCAGTGGTAGGAATTGATGATGAAAAGGGCTTCTTTATACAGAATACTTTATATTTTCAAGGGAAACCTGAACTTAAAGATTCAGATAGCACAAATTTTCTTCAATTTTCTCAAAATGGAGAAAATGTAGGAATAAAAAAGAATATTTTCAGTTTTGCTTATGATACAGACATTGATGCAGAAACAAAAGTTGATAACAAGGACTACAGCAAGATATTTGCTGATTTTTATTCCATTCCAGAATTTCTTTTAGGTTTTGAAGGAAGTTATAAAAAGATTGGAAACTTTGAAGACAATCTGATTAAGGGTGGAATTACTGTAGGAGAAGATAGAGCTTTAATTGGTAACTCGCTGCAGCCTTTTGGGTACTATGCTGACATTAATTCATCACTTAAAACCGAAAATATTGATATTAAAATTCATTTTCCCTATTATTCAGAAATTCATTTAGCTGAAGATGTGTTAAATAGATTTGAAAATTTTAAGATTAATTATCTTTTTGATGAGATAGATTGGGAAACGGAGTACAGCACTTTATATAATCTAAAATGGTTAATAAACTCCTCTTTTGACCCAATTAATTTTGGTAAAAACTCCTCTCAAACATTTACTATTAGAACAGCATCAGCTTATTTATTATGGAACTCAAATAATGAAAATGCTGACATCCGTACTTTTAAACCATACAAACTGGTATTACCGAATTTGAAGTATACTCTTAAAGGAAATTTGCTGTCTTATACTGCGGCTGAGCAGGAGAATAAAACGGAAAGAAGTAGTTTTGATACCAACTTATTAAAAATTGATCCACTTTTTAACAGTGAAACATCCACTGATAACACTGCTGAACAACATTCATCCGGTGAAAATATCGTTACATCCATGAATGCTGAAGGCTATCCTCAAGTCAATTTAGATTATGCCCCTATGCAGGATAGATTACCTGATTTTTCGAAAAATAAGTATGCATCTCAGAACAAATTCTCAATTGACTATTCATTGGACCATGATATTAATATGTATTCTCTTTTAGAGGAAGATCCTGCTTACTACTATTTTCATTCAGGTCTTGACGGTACTATAAGTTCAGAAGGTAATTTATTTAACAATAATATTTTATTCAAGTTCGAAAACAGTCAGGAATGGAATGTTAAACAGATTTTTGAAACAGATTCTTTTAACACTGATAACGGTAATAATGAAATTGAATCCACATATATTGCTAGTTCATCTGATGTAACAGTGAACGTTCCCAAAATTCATTTGGATTATTACTTTACTGCGGATTTATATGAAAATTACTATTTAGATGATGAAACAGAAGAAAAAAAGTTTATATGGAATGATGAATTTGTGCTTACGCATAAAGTCAAAGCAGATTATGAGTTTGAATTGATTAATAAAAAATTCTCTTTGACCCCATTTATATCCTTTGATTTACCTCCACTGGTTTCAAAGATCAATTCCGGATTCTCAGTTGATGGTTTGTATTTTAATTTTGATGCAGAAACATCATATAATCATGATGAAGATACTGATTCCTGGAATCTGGAACCCTTTAATATTGATATTTCTTCTCAAAACCTAAAAAATGTAAGTTTTAAAAATTCCTTGAACTTTGATATTTACAATGATTCCTTTGAGAATGACACTTCACTGGATATTAAATTTTTAAATGATGACTTAAGACTTTTTCAAAAAGCAAAACTACAGAAACACCCTGATCAGAATGCTTTGATTGAACTATATGATATCTCCTTATCATATATAAACAGCTCCTTATCTTTAAGAAATAGAATTGTGGAAGACTCAGTAGAAAACTCATTAGAAATTAAAAACATAATATTTGATTCAACTCTAAATCTGCCCATAGAAACATTTTCCAATGAAAAATATGCCTTAGACGCTTCATTTGATACTTTGTGGAACATAGATTTGTTCGAAGAAAATACAGATTTGAATTTCTCCGCAAATATAAATTTTGAAATAAAGGACCTTTTGGAAATATCGTTTACTTCACTCTCAAGAAATAAAAATACATATAATTATTTTTTCAATGAAGATGATAAATCGTCGGTATCCTTTTTTCTAAAACAGTTTTTTACAAATTTATTAAAATCATTTAATTTTCTTGATGAGCAGGACCGACGTGAATCTGATTTTAATATAGATAGTCTGTCCTTGGAAGTAGTACATAAAATGCCGGATTGGGATTTCCATTTCATGTATACTGGAGAATTATCATTGAATAATAATACATGGGAATGGGATCCAGCAGCTTCAATTTACTTGGAATGGAAAATTGCACCAGAAATAAAACTAGATAAAGATATTCAAGTAAATTAAATCAGACTTAAACTGAATACTAAATGAACAATAGGACTTGACGTTTTAGTTAAGTATATTCAATATGCATATAGAGGTAGGTTTTGACATATATTGTAGATGATATACATAAATTAAAAGCTTTATGCGGGCCGCATGATTCTTATCTAAAAGAAATTGAAAAAATAATCGGAACTGAGATATATGCAAAAGGGAATGAACTTATTCTCCTGAATCCATTAAAAAAGCAGGAAAAAAAGTTTGAAGAAGTTTTTTCATATCTTGAGGATATGTATAATAAAGGAAGAAGAATAGACGATTCAGTAATAAAAACTTTGTCTCAATTTCTAGAAGCTAATTCGGATGCAAATATCTCTGAATATTTGGAAATGCAGATATCTATTCCTTCTGGCCCAACAATTTATCCTAAAAACCGCCATCAGTCTGAGTATTTTGCACAAATGATCCAGAAGGATATTACCTTCGGAGTAGGTCCAGCAGGTACGGGAAAGACCTTCTTAGCAGTAGCACATGCTACTCAAGAAATACTTGATCATAAACGGAGCAAGTTAATTCTGACAAGACCGGTTGTAGAAGCTGGTGAAAATTTAGGTTTCCTTCCCGGAGATTTAACTCAAAAAATCAGTCCCTACCTTCGGCCTCTATATGATGCCCTTGAAATGTTGATGCCATTGCATACAATCAGAAAACTTGAAGAAAACGGTGTAATTGAAATTGCCCCTTTAGCATATATGAGAGGGAGGAACCTGACCAATTCATGCATAATTCTTGATGAAGCCCAGAATACAACAAAAGAACAAATGAAAATGTTTCTTACAAGAATGGGAGTCGGCTCTAAGGTAATAGTTACTGGAGATGTAACACAAATAGATCTGCCAAAGCCTAAAAGTTCAGGACTTGTACATGCCGTCAGAATTTTACATGAAATTCAGGAAATAGGTTTTACATACTTTGATGCTGAAGATGTAATACGTCACAGACTGATTAGAAAAATAATCAAGGCTTATGAAAAAAACAAAAACAGTTAACAGATATGTAGATAGTATTGTAATCATATCTATTATATCAGTTTTAGTGATATCAATTATTACTCCGATTTTTCTGCAGAATCAAATTTCACGGGGAGTCATACATATTCCAAGGGGAATAAGTGTCGGAGAAATTGCTGATAAAGATATTATTGCGAAAAAATCAATTTTTTATATTGATAAAGAAGCAACCGAAAATGCTATTGAAAAGGCAACAGATAAAGTAAAAAAAGTATTTTATTATTCCCAGGATACAACTTTGAGAATAATTAATGATTTTACATTATTTGCTGATACCATTAACTCAGAAAATTACGATGAAAATAGTTTGAATGAGAGAATTTTTTCTCAATTTTCACGAACAGAATTATTGGCATTGCGAGAAATATCAAATTCTCAAAGAGAATTGGTTTTATCATTATCTGAAGAATATATCAAAAAGATGTTATCCAGCGGAATAGTTTCGACTTCTGAAAGTTTACTTATTGAAAATGAGGAGTTGATTGAAATAAGCGGACAGTATCTGTCTAATACATTTAATGAATCTGATACAATAAGTAAAAACGAATTGATAATAGAGAATGAAATTGATTCTGTAATTGAAGAATATCTTAACAACACTGGGATATCCAGTGAATATCAGAAGATTATTTTTGATATAAGCAGAAATTTTGTAGAGCCGAATATTTTTTATGACAAAATAGCAACAAATCGCAGAATAAAGCAGGCAGCAAATGATATTCAGCCTATTATTAAGGAAATTGAAAAGGGTGAAATACTTGTAAAAGAGGGGTTTCTCGTAAATGAAGAGGATTATGAGAAAATTCAGAGAATCCAAGAGGAGATTTACTCACAACCTATAGTTCATACAATCGCAGAAAGCTTAATTATCATCTTTCTCTACTCAGTATTTTTTTATATTGCATTACTTCTAATTCCGAATAATTTTCGTAAGAAGCAGATTATATATATTCTTATTGGATGCACTGCTTTATTTACAGTTTTACTCCTTGTGCTTTCTTATTACTCATTTTTTTATGACATAGGTAATATACTTTTCTTTATTCCTATAGCTTTATTCGGGATGATGATTACGATTCTTTTCAACAGGATAGATATTTCAATTCTGCTTACTTCTTTTCTGGCAATTCTTTTTGGAACTATACCAGAACAGACAAGCTCAGATGTTTTATTATTAGCCGTAATTGGTACAGCAGCCGCATTATTATTAAAAAACGCAAAAAGGCGTATAGATATTATTAAAGGGATTGGTTGGCTCCTGGTTTTGTACATAATTATTACTATTATCTATATAGCCCTTGATCTTACAGCATTCACAACTCTTCCAATATTATTGGCTGTTTCAACGATTAATATCCTAGTTTCAGGATTAATCATATTAATTGTAGTTCCTATTTTTGAACATGTACTTAATCTTCCCACCGTATTTAGATTGATGGAACTTATGGAACATGATAATAAAGTCATGAGAAGAATGGTTCAAGTTGCAAGGGGAACACATAGCCACTCTGTAGCTGTGGCGGAGTTAACAGAAGCTGCCTGTGAAGCTATTTCAGCAAATAAACTGCTTGCCAAGGTTGGTGCATTCTATCATGATATAGGAAAAATTGATCAGCCGGAATATTTTATTGAAAATCAATCCGGAGCAAATAAGCATGATAATCTTAAGCCCAGTTTGTCCGTGGCTGTAATTAAGTCCCACGTGAAGATTGGTATTGAAAAAGCAAAGGAGATTGGACTGCCTAAAGAAGTAATTGAAATACTCGCGCAGCATCATGGTAATGATGTAATAAGCTTCTTTTACATGGAGGCTCTTAAGAAGAACGGAAATACAGAAAATATCACAAAGGAAGACTTCTCATATAATGGCACTCCTCCCTTAACAAGAGAAGCAGCCGTAGTTATGCTGGCTGACAGCGTTGATGCAGCTTCTAGAACTTTAAAACAACCTACAACAACAAAAATTGATAAATTAATCTGGTCAATTATAATGAAAAAAATAGAAAATAATCAGTTAAATAATTGTGATTTATCAATAAAGGATCTTGAGAAAATCAAAGAAAGTTTTCTATTTAAATTGACTGGGCGTTTCCATAAACGGATTTCTTATCCCGATATACCCAATAAATCGCAGGAAACGAAGGACAAGAGAGATAATCAAACTATGAAAAAAAGCAAGAAATCGTAATGAGCATGGGTCATGAATAATATAGTTGATATTACTTGGAATGATTCCGAATATGAATCAAAATATGATTATTCTATAGTTACGCTTGTTGAATTCATTTTACAGAAAAGAGAAATATCTAACGCTGAAGTATCTCTCGTTTTTGTTAATAATAATTATATTCAGGAACTGAATCGAATGTATCGGGGTTTGAATGAACCAACAGATGTATTATCTTTCAGCCAGGAGAATTTTTCAAATCACCATGCTGAAAGTGGGAGAAAAGATGTCGGCATTCTGGGGGACATTGTAATATCAACTGCTTTTATTGAAAATAACAGAAAAAATTTTGGCGTTTCTTTTACTGAAGAATTATATAGAATGATTATCCATGGTATGCTTCATCTGCTAGGATTTGAACATAAAAGTTATAATCTGCAAGAACCTATGCTGGAATACCAGGAAGAACTGCTGAAAGATTTTATATCAATGCTTAAGGAGTAAATTTCAGATGACATCGTTTCTCAGGAAACTTTTCGCAAAGAATATTACGGATGAAGAAAACAGCTATAATAATTTG
>JAIPFU010000025.1 GCA_021736505.1 Spirochaetia bacterium
TCAACTGCTTTTACATTGCCGTCGTACACTTTAGTAATGTTGTTTAATACAACTTGTGCCATATTAACCCCCTAATTATCTTATAGTATTAACAATACAATGGTTTTGTGTTACTGTCAATGTTGAATATCTAAACAGAATCACTCTATTTTCTGCAGGGTGAATCATGATAAAAAAATAAAGGCTGCTGTAAAACTGTACAATGAAGCGATACTATACATATAAGACATATCTGAATAAGCGCTATGGCCATCCGGTATACAAAGTCGGTGTGGATGCCGGTTTCTCCTGCCCGAACCGAGATGCAGAGCGCAGGGGCGGCTGCGACTACTGTGATCTGCTGGGCTCCAGGGCTGCATACCAGCGGCCGAAGGAAGCGCTGGCCGCTCGAACAGGACTTCCTTCTGAAGGCTTCTCTTCCGGAGAGTATTCCAGTGAGGATTCTGTGGATGCCCCGAGTGGCTTCCCGAAAGCGACGACGGAGGCATCAGAAGAAAAAAAAAGATGGTCCATGGCTACGGATGAACGTTTTGCTTCAATTCGCGAACAAATTGAACGCGGTACGGCATTTGTAAAAAAACGGTATGGAGTCAGCAGTTATAGTCTCTATTTCCAGGCTTTTTCCAATACCTTTGCCCCGACCGCTGAGCTGAAAAGAATTTATGATTTTGCGCTGGGGCAGGAAGATTTTACGGAGATGATTATCTCCACACGGCCGGATTGCATCAGCAGAAAGAATAGGGACTTGATTGCAGCTTACAAAGGTCAGCTGAAGGATGTTTGGGTTGAGCTTGGGCTGCAGAGCGCTAATGACAGAACACTGCGGGCGATTCACCGGGGGCATACTGCGGATCAACTGCGTAAGGCTTTTTTCCTGCTGCATGAAGCAGGAATTAAGACGGCTTTTCATGTTATTCTCGGGCTGCCTGGAGAGGGAATTGAAGAGATGGATCAGACCGCTGAGTTTATCCGGGAGCTGCATCCGGAGGCGGTGAAAATTCATAATCTGCACATCCCGGAGGGGACACGCATGTACCGTGCATACCGGGCTGGGGCTATTACTGTTCCATCCACGGGGAGACATCTGTACCAGGCGGCGCGGTTCATCTCTAGGATTCCCGGTGATATTGTGGTGCAGCGACTTGTGTGTGACACGCCTTCTCATCGGCTGTTTGCACCGAAGCATTTTGCAAAAAAGGGGACATTTATCTCTTTATTTGATAGGTATCTTGAACAAACGGATGTATGGCAGGGGAAGTTGTGCGGATGGAGAATCGATGAAGTAGGGGCTCCTCTCAAAGCTGCTGAAAGGGGAAGTATGCTGCCAGATAAAGGTATAGATAGATGAGAAAAAGCTGCGGAACCGCTTCAGAAATTGTTCTCTGGTTGATGCTTACTGTTTTTATTGTATGGGTTTCTATCATTCCTCCGTCCCGGGGGGTGCCATCGGGCTTGTCTTCGGATAAGCTTGCTCATGGGCTGGCGTATGCCGGCTTGGCTTTTTTTTCATCCCTGGTATTTAATAGATTTTTCGCGGGTAGACGTCATTATATACTGTATATGCTTCTCTCAGTACTCCTCTACGTTTTGTTTATCGGTATCGGGGTTGAACTGCTCCAGCCGAGATTCGGGCGTTCTCTGGAGCTGCTTGATGTTGCAGCGGATATTGCGGGAGGCGGGGCTGGAATGGTTCTCTTTTTTCTCTTAAAGGCATTCTATGACAGGAGAGTCCGGTGAGAAAAGCTGTTTTATAGAGACTACGCGGGGAAACTGCGTGATAGAGACTGCGTGATAGAGACTGCGTGATAGAGACTGCGTGATAGAGACTGCGTGATAGAGACTGCGTTGGGAAACTACGCGGGGAAAGGTTTTTTTTACACTTTTCCTTATACATGACAGAAAAAAGCTCTAAATACCTTCAGAGTGCTTGAAAATCAATTCAAGCCTATCTATAGTAAGCCTATGCAGAATAGAATTGATCTTAACCAGGTGATAGCTTCCAAAAGTCCGTCTCTTGAAAAACGAATGCCACGGTTTGTAAAACGCTATCTTGCTAGGATACTCCATATTGAGCAGATTAATGAATTTCTCGGACTGTTTCATGACAAATTGGGAGCAGATTTTACCCATGCGGTGATAAATTTTATTGATCTGGAAGTAAATCTGATAGGGAAAGAGCATTTTGTCGGTCACACAGCACCGGTATTTGCCGCTAATCATCCCCTGGGAGGTTTGGACGGCATCGCCCTGCTGGACTTGACAGCTCAGGAATATGGTTCCGTGAAAAGCATCACCAATGACTTTCTGATGGCCCTGGATAATATTAAGGAATTTTTTGTACCCGTGAATAAGCATGGATCAAACAGGGAATATCAGGATATTATCAAAGCCGCTTATGCGTCGGAAGAGCCAATTGTTGTATTTCCGGCGGGAATCTGCTCAAGAAAACTCTCCATCGGAATCTTTGATATCGAGTGGTATAAGAGTTTTATCAAAATGGCCAGAATGTATGGCCGTCCTGTGATTCCGATACATATTTCCGGACGCAATTCAAATTTTTTCTACAACCTTGCCAGACTGCGCCATTTTCTGCATATAGGCTTTAATATAGAGATGCTGTATTTGGTGGATGAACTTTTCAAGCAGCAGAACAGAAAGTTAGTAATGACAGCGGGACCGCCGGTGCCTGCAGAGACCTTTGACAAACGCTGTGATGACTGGATGTGGGCGAGGAAATTGCGTCAGTATGTGTACTATTTACATGAAGAAAACTATACGGTTCCTTTTGATCCCGATGCACCGGTTACCCTGCCTGTCTCCTATTTCGGTTAGCTGCCGAATAATGAATTTCAATTCAGCTGGCTTCACTAAGGAGCCGCATGATTTCTGTTGCCTGAAGATATCTGAATAAGACATATAAGAAAAAAGACAGATAAAAATGATTTACCAATTCCAAAGTTAAAGATAGAATACCTTCATGAACGTTGTAATGAATGAACTCGTCGCTTTTCGTGATCTTCTCAGTGAGCATGCCCTCTTTACTGTGGGAGTTCTGCTGATCTTCGGCTATATTATCGGTAAACTTGTGGGATATATTAAACTTCCTGAAATTACCGGATACATTTTCGCCGGGCTATTGCTGGGAGATACGGTTACCGGGGTTGTACATCCGGAAATGAGTGAATCCCTGAAGTTTGTTACCGATCTTGCCCTGGGAATGATAGCGCTGACCATAGGCGGTGAGTTTTATTCAGCAAAACTTAAACGCATGGGGAAAGCCATTGTTGTTATGACGATTTTTCAGGTGGGTCTGACCTTTGGACTTGTTGCCTTAGTAATGCGTTTACTGGGGCTTGAACTGCCTTTTGCCCTGCTCATGGGAGCAATTGCTACAGCAACTGCTCCGGCTGCCACGGTAGCAATTGTACAGTCCCTCCGAGCCCATGGAAAATTTATTGATCACCTCTACGGCTTGGTTGCTCTGGATGATGCCGGCTGTGTTGCTGTATTCGGCATAACCTTTGCCTTAGTCATCGGCATGCTGTCTCCCGTTTCCGCCGGGGGCTTGTCTCTGATGCTCACAGCTTTTGAAGAGATCTTCTTCTCCATATTTCTCGGACTTGTCTTCGGGTATGTCATCCACCTCATGACCATTAAGAAGAAACAACTTAACGAAATTCTCATCATCATGCTGGGTCTGATTTTTATTGAAACTGCCCTGTCTATTGTCTTAGAACTCTCTCCGCTGATGTCAAATATGGCTGCCGGAGCTTTGATTATAAATCTTTCACCACGGAATCATCGTCTGTTTCGCATTATTGAACCCCTTACTCCGCCTATTTACGCGCTCTTCTTTGTTATAGCGGGGACGGAGCTTAATCCCCAGGTGCTCTTTAAACAGGAAATACTTATCCTGGGATTAGGGTTTATCCTTGCTCGAGCAGCTGCAAAATATTCAGGTGTCTGGATTGGAGCAAAGCTGAGCAGAACTGAGCCGTTTCTCAGAAAATACTTGGGATTCTGTATGTTTCCTCAGGCCGGAGTGGCCATTGGGCTTGTGCTCATGATTCAGGCATCCCCTATGGTAGCAGGACTAGCCGATATCTACGGTGACAAGATAAGTATGATGGTAAACATTGTGCTTTTTTCAGTCTTTGTAAATGAACTTTTAGGCCCCTCATTTTCCAAATTTGCCATAGTCAGGGGCATCGAGCAGGAAGAACAGGAAGTACATGAAGAACAGGAAGTACAGAACGGACAAGGAGAGAAAAGCTGATGGAACTCTATAAAATTCTCAACAAGAGCTGCTGTACAGTCAATTTAAAAAGCCGCAACAAAGATGAAGTACTCCATGAATTGGCAGAACACGCCATGAAAAGTGAACTGCTGAAAAACTGGGATGAAGAAAACATTTATACAGCTCTGCTTGCCCGGGAAGCGGAGGGATCCACAGGTTTCGGCGATGGTACTGCTTTGCCCCATATCCGATTGAAGGGCCTCACTGATTTCCTCGTATTCATAGGAGCCTCAAAGCACGGTATAGATTTTGATGCCGTGGACAAGAAAAAAGTCAGACTCTTCTTTGTTATCATAGCACCCGAGGAAAAGGTAAATGAGCATGTGCAGATTCTCGCAGGGGTGTCCCGCGTCTTAACCGGCGGGAATGTAAAAAAAGAGCTGCTGGCAGCAAAAACCCAGGGAGTCCTCTACGAAACATTTCTGAAGCATCTGCAAAAAGTCTCCGCAGCGGGGATGGAGAAGAGGAAAATGAAAGTGATGTTCATCATCCTCTATTATGATGAATTTCTGTACAATATACTCGAGTATTTCATTCAGGAAGGTATCGACGGCGCTACGATCTTGGAGTCATCGGGAATGGGTGAGTATATTTCAAATATTCCCTTGTTTGCTACTTTTATCGGATTTATGAACGAGCGAAAGAACAGCAGCAAAACGATTATGGCTTTGATTCCTGAGGAACGGGAGCAGGAGCTTATTGAGGGGATTGAAGAGATAACCGGTGATTTGAACAAGAAAGATGGTGCCATGATTCTTACCCTGGAGGCTTCCTTCTACAAGGGTTCCATGAAGATGATGTAGACGGAATTCGTCAATAAGAATATTTGTGCTGATGCTTCCGCCGTGGATCCCGGCTGTCCAAGGAAGGGCGCAGCCCATGCATCAGCGGTAATCATGCATCAGCGGTAATTAAGAGGACGGTGAAGAGTTGTAGCGGACAACCATATGCACGAGCGCATCTTCATCCCCGATATTTTTTATGGAGTGTTCAATATCGCAGTGATAGGTGAGAAAATCTCCCTTCTCCATGACGGATGTGTTTTTTCCCGCCGTTACCTCAATCCTTCCGCTGATCAGCGTCAGGAATTCCTCGGATTTCGGGAAATGGGCTTCTGAAAGGAGAGCCTTGCCGGGCTTGAAGGTAAGGGTATACATCTCCAGGTCTCCTACCATGCTCAGCGGGGAGAGTACATGGATAAGAACTCCCTCCTCCTCCGTATCGAGGATGGTAATATTTTCATATTTGTTAAGCTGAAACTTTCTTCGGGGCTCACTGGTGCCTTCCAGAATATCCTGAATGGCAATGCCGAGTCCCTGGGCTATTTTCCAAATGGTTGCGATGGTGGGGTTTACCTTGTCAGCCTCGATCTGGCTGAGCATGGCCTTTGAAACACCGCTCCGTTCGCTCAGTACATTCAGCGTCAGATTCTGGGCATTTCTGAATTTCTGGATATTTTTTCCTACCATTGGCGGTCTCTCCATTGTCTTGTCCTTTGTCTCCTTTCCGACATGAAAATTTTTTAAAGAGCTGCAGAGAACTGAAAAAATCTGCAGCAGGGAAGCAGGGTATCAGTATACCTCTTCAGGAAGCCTTTGACAAATTAAAATAAGTTTACTATAATGAACTTATTCAATATAGTACATTCTATGCTGTATTGAAGCATCTGTCAAGGAAGGACGGACTATGAAAACTATTTTGATTACCGGGGCCCTGGGTCAGCTTGGGTCGGAAATTGCCATTGAACTGCGGAAACGCTATGGGGGTGAGCATGTTATCCTCACGGACATACGGGAGACGATGAACCGCGAGCTTGCTGAATCCGGCCCTTTCCACGTCCTGGACTGCCGGGACGGCAGGGCTCTGAATGAACTTGTACAGAAGTACAGAGTTGATACGATATACCATTTAGCCGCCCTCTTGTCGGCCACCGCGGAAAAGGATCCCCAGAAGGCCTGGGACATCAATATGAACGGTCTGATGACCGTGCTGGAGACTGCCCGCGAAAACGGCTGCTCCCTCTTTACTCCATCTTCCATAGGCTCATTCGGTCCGACGACGCCGAAGGATTATACGCCTCAGGATACTCTGCAGCGGCCTACATCTATGTACGGGGTAACAAAGGTTGCTGGGGAGCTGCTTTGTGATTACTATCATCACCGATACGGGGTGGATACCCGAGGCGTCAGGTATCCGGGAATCATTTCCAGCCTTACCCCCCCCGGCGGAGGAACCACCGATTATGCAGTGGAAATTTATCATGCCGCCGTTGAATCTCAGCATTATGAGTGCTCCCTGGCGGGAAATACCTATCTGGATATGATGTATATGCCCGATGCAGTTAAGGCTGCGGTACAGATAATGGAAGCTGATCCCGCAAAGTTAAGACACCGCAATGCCTTCAATGTTACCGCCATGAGTTTCTGCCCGGAAGAGCAGGCTGCCTACATCAGGAAGTATATTCCGGAATTTGAGATAACCTACCAGATTGATCCGGTTAAGCAGGCCATTGCAGATTCATGGCCCAATTCACTGGAAGATTATGCAGCGAGGGTTGAATGGGGCTGGAGTCCGGAGTACGATGTGGATGCCATGAGTCGAGATATGCTTGAGGTTCTGAGTCGTCAGAAGAGAGAAAAACAGACGGGTGTAAAAAAATAGGCAGCGCAAGCACCGTGAAAGGGGCTGAGCAGCCCTGCTGGAACACAAAAATCTGCAGTATCTGAGGAGGCACATGATGTTTGGAAGTATGAAAGAGGAAATTAAAAAAAATCTCGAAGCCCTGAGGGAGCAAGGTCTCTACAAAAAAGAGCGGGTGCTAGAGTCCAAACAGGGCAGTAGAATTTATACAGCGGCGGATGAATCTGCAGAAAAGAGTACCCAGGACGAAATCCATCAGGACGTAAGCCGCCAGGAAGCTGGAACGCAGGAGGTGCTGAATTTCTGCTCAAATAACTATCTTGGTCTGGCGGCGGATCCGGAGGTCATAGAAGCCGCGGGGGAAAGTATGGAGAAATGGGGCTACGGACTCTCATCCGTGCGCTTCATCTGCGGAACCCAGGAACTCCACAAGGACCTGGAAAAGCGGATCAGCAGCTTCCTCGGCACGGAGGATGCCCTGCTCTATGCAGCCTGTTTTGATGCCAACGCCGGCGTATTTGAACCGCTCCTCGGTCGGGAAGATGCAATCATTTCCGATGCCCTGAACCATGCCTCAATAATTGATGGGGTGCGGCTCTGCAAGGCTGAACGATACCGCTATACGCATTCGGATATGCAGGACCTTGAACGCTGCCTTAAGGAGGCGCAGGGGGCCCGCTACCGCATGATCTGTACCGACGGAGTCTTCTCCATGGATGGAGATATTGCCAGACTGAAGGACATTTGTGATTTGGCTGATGCCTATGATGCCCTGGTGATGGTGGATGATTCCCACGCCACAGGGTATATCGGTGAAACTGGAAGGGGGACTCCGGAATACTGGGGAGTGCAGGATCGGGTAGATATTATTACAACTACCTTCGGGAAAGCCTTGGGAGGAGCCAGCGGCGGATGTACCGCTGGACGCAGGGAAATTATTGAGCTGCTCCGTCAGCGCTCGCGGCCCTACCTGTTTTCAAATACCCTGGCTCCTGCTGTAGCGGGGGGAAGCCTGAAGGTTCTTGATATCCTGGAGCGGGATAAGTCAAAGAGAAAAACACTTCTTGAACGTACCGCCTTCTTCAAGCAGGGGATTGAGTCCCTGGGTTTTGATATTGTAAAAGGGGAAACTGCAATTATTCCCATCATGCTCTATGAGGAGAAACTAGCCGGAACCATGGCTGATCAGCTCCTGGCAAAAGGAATTTATGTCATCGGCTTCTCCTATCCCGTGGTTCCCAAGGGACAGGCGAGAATTCGTGTTCAGATTTCTGCCGCCCACACGCTGGAGGACGTAAAAAAAGCCTTGGCAGCTTTTGAGGAGATAGGCAGATCCCTAGGAGTTATTTCCTGAAATTTCTGATGCTTTGCTGATGGGCGGGGACCTGTCTGGGATCACAAAAGATTACAAATCTTAAAGGTTTCTAGTGATCATAGTCCTGCAGGTATGTGCTTTCTACTTTTTTGGCATATTCCATCAGGTCTTTCATAATCTTTTTTCCCCGAGGATCAATTTCCGGGCTTTGCGCTTTTTCCTGAATCTTACGCTTGAAAAAATCGAAGTCTACCAATACGTCTCCGGGAGGAAAGAGGATTCGCGTGGCAACTTGGCGGTTCCAGCGCCTCTTCTGTTCTTCATCCAGAGTTTCGGGAAAGTTCCTCGCAGTCATTCTCCACAGCATTTCAGGCACCCGGGGATCATCAAAATGCATGGTCCGCGATTTTTTCAGTAAGTTCTCCTTCGGCTCCTGATGAAGCTGGTCAAACCGCTTGCGATCAGCATCAGAAAAGAATCCCCCGGAATAAATTTGGAAATCAGGGTCCTTTACCTCTTCAAAAGACTGACGGCTGTATGCTGTGCGTACTTTCATAGGCAGATCATGCCGCTCCCGGAGGCGCTGATAGTGTTTGAGGCACAGCTCCTTATCAACTCCCAGGCGCTCTGCAGCTGTATCGTTCATGGTAGCTGCGGGGGCGATAAAGGGGCACTTGTTCAAGGCGACCCGGAAAAGCGGGATTTCCTCCAGAAGTCTGCTGGGAGGGATGGATATCAGCTCCTCAGGATCGTTGCGCAGGTCAAAGCAGATGAGGGCATTGCTGTTATTCGGATCCACGGTGAGGGGGGAGATCAAGGTGCTGCACCCCTTTTCATCAGTAAAAATTGAGGATGTATGGACAACGGGTTTCATGCTCTCCAGGTGGAGCTGATTCTTCAGCCGCTGTTTTTTTCGGTTTCTAAAGGTATACACGAAGAGATCCTTCTGCTTTTTGTAGACAAGTTCGGCCAAGGCTATGGTGGCCTTTACGTCAGCCAGAGCGTCGTGGGCGTCTTCATGGGCAATCCCGTTGGCTTCTGTCAGATGCTCCAGCCGAAAACTGGGATGCCCCTTTTCATTTTTCGGCCAGGAGATGCCTTCCGGGCGAAGATCGTGTGCCGCCCGGAGCAGATCGATAATATCCCAGCGACTGTTTCCGTTGCTGTATTCCCGTTTATAGGGGTCGAACAAGTTTCGATAGAGGGAATTGCGGATAAATTCATCATCAAACCGGATATTGTTGTAGCCCGCGACACAGGTGCCGGGTCTTGAAAACTCTTTCTGAATGGACTGAATAAAATCGTACTCCCTGAGGCCTTTTTCCAGGGTTCGGCTGGGGGTGATTCCGGTGACCAGACAGGCCAGGGGGTCGGGAAGGTAATCCTCCGGGATCCTGCAGTAGAGGATGACGGGGTCTTCCACCGGTTCAAAGCGGTAATTTGTTCTGATGCCTGCGAACTGGGCTATGCGGTCATGCTGCGGATGGGTCCCGAATGTTTCGAGATCATACCAGAAAAGCGTCTGCTGAATATCCATGGGGCTATGATATCATATTTCATGGAGCAGAGAAAGTGCCATAATGTGGTGAATGAGTTTTGCGGCGGTATAATTACAGTGATGCAGCCCTTTGACGGGTGCGAGTTCAACTACATCCGCCCCGATGATATTTCTTCCCTGAGTCAGGCCTGAGAGCAGCGAGAGGGTATCATGCCAGAATAGTCCTCCCGGCTCAGGAGTCCCCGTTGCCGGCATGAGGGAGGCATCAAAAGCATCCAGATCAAAGCTGATAAAGATCTTTTCAGGAAAGTGATCCGGCAGTTTGAGTTTTGAAAGGTCCATACCGTTTCTGATGTGGGTATGAATTTCTGAGGCATCCAGATGGGGTATGCGGTATTTTCTGCGGACGAGAAGTTCTTCCGGTGCATAGTTTCGCACCCCGACCTGGAACAGAGGGATTCCCCGCTCCACCGCTCGCTGCATGACGCTGGCGTGGCTCCATCGACTCCCTTCGTAGCTGTCCCGGAGATCGCAGTGAGCATCAAATTGGAGAATTCCGACTGCATGATCAGAGTACTGCTGCCCTGTTCCCTGTCTGCCGAATGTGCTGCCGGAGCTGGTAAACGGCTGCGAAAGTTCTGCTAGTGCCTGGATGACGCCGTTGCTTATGCTGTGCTCTCCGCCGATGAAAATGGGAAAAGATTTCTGATCCAGGGATGTATTGAAAAGATCCTGGATAATCTTGAAGAGATCTTCTGCCCTCTCTTTGCCGATATCCAGGGGTCCGGCGGTGTAAATTCCCCGGTCACCGGGGATGCCCAAGCCTTCCACGTATATTTCAAGCTGCTGTGAAGCTTCCAGTACCGCAGCAGGCCCGGCTGCAGTCCCTCCGCCGTAGGAAACGGTGGCTTCAAAAGGGACGGGGAAGATATGGAAATGGGCATCTCGCCGCGGGGCGGGGGTAAATTCAGAACCGAGAAAGTGCATGCGAGACGAATTATTCACCTGCTTCTCCTTTTTTTCCTTTTTTCATTAAGCCTGTATCAGCTTTATGACAGCCGCTGCTTGTAATCTTCGTACCCGAAGCTGCGTATTATTTCATATGTACCGTTGGATCGCCAAATGCCGATATCCGGCAGTCCGATGCCGTTGAACATAGTAGTTTTCACCATGGTATAGTGCATCATATCTTCAAAAATTATTCGGTCTCCCGGAGAAGGCGCTTCATTAAACCGGTAAGGGCCGGTAAAATCCCCGGCAAGACAGGATGAACCTCCTAGGCGATAAGGTCCGCATGATCCCTTCTGTACATCGCTGTTAGAACTGATAATTTCTCCGTTCCGGATTCGAGGAGTATAGGGCATTTCCAAGCAGTCCGGCATATGGGCGGCGAAGGATGTATCCAGCATGGCAATGCGGTATGATCCGCTGCGGATGATATCAAGAATGGTGGATACAAGAACGCCGGTTTCCCAGACAAAGGCTGCGCCGGGCTCCAGAATCAGTGATATATGGGGATACTTTTCATGAAATTCCTGCAGTCCTCGGATAAGGATATCCCAATGGTATCCTTTCTGTGTTACCAGATGCCCCCCACCTAGGTTGAGCCAGGAAATCTGCGGGAAATAGCGGCCATAGAGTTTTTCAATGGAATGGAGTGTTCCGATGGTCTCCTCCGCGCCGCTCTCGCAGAGATTGTGTACGTGAAAGCCCTCTATTCCTTCAGGAAGCCTGCTTCCATGCAGTTGGGGATCCTCGGAGAGTTCCGATGCTGAAACCCCCAGGCGTGAACCGGGAATGCAGGGATTGTAGAGATCGTTCTCCACAGCTGAATACTCAGGATTAAGCCTGAGTCCTGGAGAAGCTCCGCGCAGCCGATGCTTGAAGTGCTCATATTGGGATAGGGAGTTAAAGCTGATATGCCTGCAGGTCTCTGCAAATGCATCGAATTCATCATCCCGGTAGACCGGGGCGTAGGCATGAACATTGCCGGGAAAGTACTCTCCCGCCAGTCGGCATTCATTCAGGGAACTTACCGCTGCGCCACACGCCGTGGCGGAGATTTTCGGAAACTGAGAAAACATAGCAAAACCCTTCAGGGCAATGAGAAAACTGCAGGGAGCTTCTTTCTGGATCCCGTCAATGACAGCTAGGTTCTCTTCCAGCCGTGTCTCCTCCAGTACGAAGGCCGGTGTACGCTGCAGCTTATAGAGGGAATCGAGCATGTACTTCCCTTTGGGATTGTCTTCTTTCATAGTAATTTCTTTCAGCACTTTTGGGTTTCTGTCTCTGTTTCTTGTGAATTTTTTCCATTGTCCCCTTCGGTATCATCAAATGCAAGGCTTGTATCCAGGAGGATCTCCCAGGGGAGCCCTAAATCAGGGATGGCTTTCATGAAAGGATCAGGATCCATCTCTTCGACATTGAAGACGCCGGGTTTCATCCAGATTTCTTCGGCCAGCAGTCTTCCGGCCAGGGCGGCGGGGACTCCGGTGGTATAGGAGACCGCCTGGGCTCCAGCATCGGCGTAGGCATCCTGGTGCCTGCAGTTGTTGAATAGATAGCAGTTCCTTGGCGCGCCATCCTTAACTCCCTGTATTTGACAGCCGATGGAGGTTTCTCCCTGGTAGTCATGACCGAGGGAGGAGGGCTCCGGCAGCACGGCTTTGAGGAATTGGAGCGGCTGAATCTGCATGCCCTGGAACTCCACCGGCTGAATGCTGGTCATTCCGACGTTCTGGAGAACCTGCAGATGGGTGATGTATTCCTGTGAGAAGGTCATCCAGAAACGCGCCCTTTTGAGGGATGGGAAGTTTTTTGTCAGTGATTCGAGTTCTTCATGGTAGAGAAGATATGATTCCCTGGGCCCGATTTTCGGATAATCAACAGGCTGATGAATCTCCAGCGGCTCTGTCTCAATCCACCTGCCGTCCTGCCAGTAGCGTCCGGCCTGGGTGATCTCCCGAATGTTAATCTCTGGATTGAAGTTTGTGGCAAAACTCTTTCCGTGATCTCCTGCATTGCAGTCAACAATATCAAGAGACTGGATTTCGTCAAAATAGTGCTTCGCTGCATATGCTGTAAATATACCGGTAACCCCGGGATCAAAACCGCAGCCCAGAAGTGCCATAATACCGCGGTCCGTGAATGCATCCCGGTATGCCCACTGCCAGGAATATTCAAATTTAGCCTGATCCTTAGGTTCGTAATTGGCCGTATCAATATAGTGAACCCTGGTTTCCAGGCAGGCATCCATTATGCTCAGATCCTGGTAGGGGAGAGCGGCGTTGATAAGAATATCCGGCTCTGTTTTGCGGATGAGCGAGACCACCTCATCTGCATGGTCAGCATCCACTTGGGCGGTGGAGACCTTTACCGGTCCTGATTCCGCAGCGATGGTGTCACATTTAGATACTGTTCTGCTGGCTAAAATAATTTCCTCGTAGATGTCATCCATGCGTGCAGATTTTTTACAGATTACGGAACCGACTCCGCCTGCACCGATAATCATTAAGCGTCTCTTTTTCCTGCTGGTATTCTTAGATATCCCTGAATTCATATCATCACCTTCTCTTGTAATTTTTTTGCGTTTCCTGCTTATGCATCGGTGTAGATGCAGCTAAGCATCTGAAGCTGCCCAAAATCCAGCACGTGAGCATCAGCCTGCAGTTCCCAAAATCCACAGCGTGAGCATCAGCCTGAAAATCCTGTATCAATCTTCCTGGTCTGTTTCGTAGTACGTGTAGCCCCGGAGTCCCGCATTATAAGCCGTAATTATTTTTCTCCGTTGGTACGGCGTGATACGCCCTTCACGAACCGCGGCCTCTGCTTTTTTGCGGATTTTTGCCTCCAGATTCTTCGGATCGTACTCAACATAACTCAATACATCAGAAACCGTATCTCCGTCAAGTTCATGGTGGAACATAATTCCGTCGTCCCGCCCGCTGTCAAAAGTGACGCTGACAACATTTGTATCCCCCAGCAGATTATGCAGATCCCCCAAGGTCTCCTGGTAGGCGCCGACGAGAAAAACCCCCATGATGTAATCCTCCTGTTCCGGTATGGTGTGCACCGGAAGGGATTTGAGAATTTGGTGATTACCGATGAAGGTGTCAATTTTGCCGTCACAGTCGCAGGTGATATCCGCCAGAATAGCCCTTCGGTCAGGTTCTTCATCAAGTTTGTGAATCGGCATGATGGGAAGGAGCTGGTCAATTGCCCAGACATCCGGAAGCGACTGAAACAGGCTGAAGTTTCCATAGTAGATATCTGAAAGTTCCTGCTCCAGATTCTGCAGCTCAGCGGGGATTAAATCCGTTCCTGCGGTCATGCGGTGAATTTTAGACAGGATAGCCCAGTAGATCTGTTCAGCCATGGCCCGTTCCCGCATGCTTACAGATCCGTAGAGGAATTTCGTGCGGATCTCGTCGCGGTAATAATTCAAGTCATTCAGGCACTCCTGAATATTGCGGGTATTCAGGGTCTCCTGCACATAGAGCAGATTTTCCACCGCCGGCAGCAGCTCATCGGGTATTTTTTCCGGGATGCTGCTGCTGTCAAAGCTGTTGTTATCTAGGATATTCATGAGCAGGACTGAATAGTAGCCCACCAGGGCTCGTCCGGATTCACTGATGATGACAGGGTGTTCCGTATCGCTCTGCTCGCACACCTCCATGACCACTTCGACGATATCGTCGCAGTATTCCTGGTCTGTATAATTCCTGCTGCTGCCGGTGTTGGTGTGGCTGCCGTCATAATCGATTGCCAGCCCTCCGCCGATATCCAGCAGCCCCATGGGGGCGCCCTCCTTGACCAGCCCGACGTAAAAGCGTGCGGCCTCGGAAGCTCCGTTTCTGATATCCCGGATATTCGGTATCTGCGAACCGAGGTGGTAATGGAGGAGGGTGAGGGTATAGAGTTTTCCCTGTT
>JAIPFU010000002.1 GCA_021736505.1 Spirochaetia bacterium
TGAAAAAATGCGGCTCATGATGAAGAAAGTCGCAAAAAATAAGAAATACCAAAACAAAATGCTCAAGCAGATGGGCATGTAGTCGAGTTGAGTAGGAGGCACGTGTGAGCGTTAAAATTAGATTGAAGAGATTTGGTACGAAAAAAAGACCATTTTATCGAATTGTAGTTATGGATACCAGGGCTCCCAGGGATGGGAAAACTCTGGATGAAGTCGGCTTGTATCATCCAATTGAAGAAGAAGGCAAGCAGATTCGCCTGAATGAAGAAAAAATTAAACAGTGGATTGATAAGGGAGTATTACCTTCATTAACAGTAAAAAAAGTACTGAATAAGAACAATATCTTCTTCAACCGTAATCAATAATTTCTCAAAGTGATGTTGATTACTGAAATTGGATACGGTGTAATACGTTTATAAATGTATTACTTTGATGGAGGATAAATAAAGTGGAAAAAGAACTCGTTTTATATATTGCTAAATCTTTAGTAGATGAGCCTGAAGGTGTTGAAGTCAATATGATTGTAGGTGAGAAGTCTACTATACTTGAATTGAAAGTTTCTCAGGATGATATTGGAAAAGTAATAGGTAAACACGGAAGAATCGCTAAGGCAATACGAACGATTCTCAGTGCTTCTGCAACGAAGACTGGAAAACGTGTTGTATTGGAAATTCTAGATTGATGGAATTATTGAATAGCTAATGAATAAAATAGCTACTGGATTGATAAAATCTCCTCATGGAATTCATGGGTATGTTAAAGTAAAACCTTTTTCACATGATTTGAAACATTTTTATGCACTTAATGATGTCTATGTCCAGCATAATAAACAGGAATTACTGTTTACTATTGAGGATGTTAAGCCTTTCAATAAAGAAGTGCTGATAAAATTCAAAAATATCAATACACCTGAGGAAGCAAAAAAGTATACGAATTGGGAAATTTGGATTGAACGGAGTCAGAGCAGTGAACTGGAAGAGGATGAATACTTCTTTGCAGATCTTATAGGCTGCGACGTTTTATACCAGGGAACGAAAGTTGGTTATGTTAAGAGTATCATTCAGGGAGCTCAGGCTGAACTGCTTGAAGTTGAAACTTCCAAGGGGACTTCTCTTGTACCATTTCTCCAAGTCTATATTGGCAAGGTATCAATGTCTGCGAAGACTGTTGAGCTTTTATCTGATTGGTTAGTGGAATGAATTTTACTGTATTGACACTTTTTCCGGAAATCTTTGATGGATTCTTTGAAAATTCCATCATGGCAAAATCAATTCAGCGTGGCTATGTTGATTATTCTTGTATTGATATTCGTGATTTTGCATTTGACAGACACAAAACCTGTGACGACGCTCCTTATGGAGGCGGTCCTGGGATGGTTCTTAAGGCGGAACCCTTAGGCAGAGCATTGGAATCTGTAGAAGCCGGCCGAAAGAGGGTTGTTTATCCGACTCCTTCAGGAAAAAAGCTTGATCAGAATTATGCATCAGATTTAGCAGGAGAGGATAATTTAGTTTTCATTTGCGGCAGGTATGAGGGGATTGATCAAAGAATTATTGATATGTATGTTGATGATGAAATAAGCATTGGCGATTATGTCATATCTTCCGGCGAAGTTGCGGCAATGGTTATAATTGATGCAGTATACAGGTTGCTGGATGGTGTTATTAGTACAGATTCTTTGACCGAAGAGAGTTTTTCCAGTGGACTTCTGGAATATCCTCATTACACGAGGCCGTCTGACTATTGCGGAAAAAACGTCCCTGATATATTATTATCAGGGCATCATGCTGAAATTGAAAAATGGCGGCTGAGAAAAAGTGTTGAAAAAACACTTATAAACAGACCCGATCTAATAGAAAGGGTTAAACACAATAAAGAAATTAATTCAATAATTGATGAGCTGATGAATAGCAGCAAAGGGGAATAATATGGACATGATTAAAGCAATTGAAGCAGAGCAAATTAAAGATACTGTTGAAGATTTTTCAATAGGTGATACTGTTCAAGTCCATTTTAAAATTGTTGAGGGTCAAACTGAAAGAATACAGGTATTTGAAGGTCTGGTCATTGCAATGAAGAATAGTGGTTTGAGAAAAACCTTTACCGTACGAAAAATGTCTTACGGAGTTGGAGTTGAAAGAGTATTTCCTGTACATTCTCCTCGAATTGATCATATAAAGATTGTAAGAAGAGGGCGTGTAAGAAGATCTAAACTCTATTATATCCGTGGAAGAATAGGTAAGGCAGCAAAAGTTCAGGAACTCATTAAAAAGAAAAAGGTTGAAGAAGCTGCAAAATAAACCTGCTTCTTTCTTGAATTTTTCTTTCTTGAATTTTTCTTGTTTCTTTTTTGAATTCTGCAACCTAGCAACCCTGCAGCTGGTTTAAATCAAATCAGCTGATTTTTTGTTAGTATATACTATGTATGTAAACAAAACATTAAAAGAAATTGGTTATGAAGGTGAAGAAAAAGCAAGGGATTACTTAAAAAATCTGGGCTATTGTATTTTAGAAAACAATTACTACTCACAGCAGGGTGAACTTGATATTATTGCATCTGATAATAATACGCTGATTGGTTGTGAAGTGAAAAATTGGTCGTACTACAGTGAAGAAGAGCTGTACCGTGTCATAACTCCTTTAAAAAAGAAGAGAATGATGCAGACTATGATGAATTTTCTTGCAGACACGGAATCTTTTGGATATTCTAATATTAGATTTGATGTAATTTTTATTAGTGGTTCTTCAATCAAGCATTATAAGGATATTACGTAATTTTTTAATCAGGTGATGCATGGGACAGAAAGATAAAGAGCAGAAGGATAAAAACGAAAACCGCAGCAGACATAAAAAGGATTCACTTAAAAATAGGAATGCGAAAAGAAACAACTCTAGGAGCAGCTCTAGGAATCGAAACAGAAAACCTCGGGGTAAAAAAGAGAAACTGTATTGCGCTGATTGCGGTAAACCTATTACTAATGTATCATCAGCACTTGTGAGCAGGGATCAGAAGGGTTTTATGCATTTTGAATGTGTAGTAGAACTCATTAAGCAGGAAGAGCGGATTGTACCGCCCCAGAAATTAGTTTACATTGGGCAGGGTGATTTTGCCATTGTGGAGACTTCCTCGAAGAAGAAAGATTTTACCATAATCAAACGTATCCCCTATGAAAATTCAGATATGAAAAAATTTGCAAAATCAGAAATGAAGAATTATCTTCACACAGTGGAAATATAAATTTTCTTATTAATTGGAGTACAGCTATGATTTCAGCTGTTTTACCCGGGTCTTTTGATCCGCCGACATTAGGCCATTTGAACCTTATTGATAGATCTGCCAGGCTTTATGATACCCTGTATATTGTTATTGCGGTAAACAGAATGAAGAACTATCTTTTTTCTGATACTGAAAGACTAGAAATGATGCAGGAGCTTTTGAAGAAATATGACAATATCATCATAACTACCTGGGACAGACTTATTGTTGATTTTGCAAAAAAGCATAATATTCCTGTAATGATAAGAGGAGTTCGTGCTTTAGCTGATTTTGGTTATGAATTTGAATTGGCCATGACTAATAAACAGCTTTATCCTGAACTTGAAATCATGTTTATGCCGACGGATCCGAAATATTTTGTTCTCCGTTCATCGGCAATAAAAGAGCTTGCATCTAATGGAGCTGATATATCTAAAATGGTTCCGCAAATGGTAGCAGAGAGATTAGAAAAGAAATTGGGAAATTGACATTATAACTTAATTCTGTTGACATAAATGTTAGTTTAAGTTAATGTCATTTGACCGAAAATGAGAAATATCGAATATATATATTTAGTAAGAGGTTATTAGTTATGGCAGTACCCAAATACAAAACTTCGAAGGCCCGTTCCAGACGGAGAAAGTCGATCAATATGAAGTTGGCTGCTCCTCAGCTTGTTGAGTGCAGCACCTGTGGAAACAAAGTATTACCGCATCGTGTGTGTCCAAAATGCGGATACTATAAAGGTAGACAAATTTTGGAAGTTGAAGATATTGGTTAAAAAGGGAAAGGAGACAGACAATGGAAGAATTATTTGAAAAAATGAAGGCCTTAATAGCAGAAAAGTTGGAAATTGAAGAAGATAAAATCACACTTGATTCATCTTTTCGTAAAGATTTAGGTGCAGACAGCCTCGATACATATGAGTTGGTCTATGCTATAGAGGAAGAGCTGGGTATTACAATACCGGATGATAAAGCTAATGAGTTTGAAACAGTTCGTGATGCTGTAGAATACCTGCAGACGCAAGTGTAATATTTTTATTAACGAAAATGTAAAGAAAATGATTTCGCATTATATGGAAGGACAGTTCGAAACACCGCCGAAAGTAACATCTGAAAGAAAAAAAGAACTCCTTCTTTTTGAGAAATTATCAGGTATTAGGTTCAGGAAATTAGAGTTCCTGAACCTTGCATTTTCTCATAGATCCTACGCCAATGAGCAGCTCGAAGAAATTGACAATAATGAAAAATTGGAGTTTCTTGGAGACAGCGTCCTTGGTTTAGTTATAAGCGAATATTTGTATACTGAATTGCAGGATATGGTGGAAGGCGATTTTGCCCGTATAAAATCCTTTGTTGTCAGTGAAGACAGTCTTGCGGAAGTTGCTAAAAGAATTAAAGTAGATAATTACATTCTTATTGGTAAAGGTGAAGAATACTCTGGCGGCAGAAACAAAAAAGCAATATTAGCAGATTGTATGGAAGCTATAATCGGAGCTTATTACATTGATTCCGGATATAAGCCTGTAAAGACATTCATACTGAATTATTTAGTACCTGAAATCAATAAGGTACTTGAGAATAAACATAAAAAAGATTATAAAACCCTCCTTCAGGAATTTGTTCAGAAAAATTTTAAAACCTACCCGAAATATTCTGTAGTAAAACGGACAGGACCTGATCATAATAAAATATTCTGGGTTAATGTGATTATACATGGAAAGGAATATGGTCCCGGAAAAGGGAAAAATAAAAAAGAAGCTGAACAGGAAGCAGCCGGCCTTGCCTATCAATTACTGCAAAAATAGAATTGCAGCAACAACAGCATAATACTTACCAGCATAATTAAGATCACACTATCCGTATTTTTCATACAATTTTCTTGAAAGTTCTAAAAGAGTATCTTTTGTATTCATTTTAGGATCATCAAGTACTGTTTCAAGCAATTCATTAAGGATAACGCCTAAGATTCTGCCTTGAGGAATACCAATTATTTTCATCAGGTCGTTTCCATTTACAGCCAAATGTTTTAATGAAAGTGCATCCTTTTCAGATATAATGTGCTTTATTCTATTTCGGAATTCATCATCATTTGCAGGAACGTTCTTCCCGAAAGTTCCATATCTGTCAGCATATCGGAGTGAGAACAGGTCATCTATGTAACCAACTCCGACTCTTGCTATAAAACGTCTTACAGCGGCATCTGACCAGTCTGAGGTGTAATTAAACATATGGCAGCGTATGAGATGTACGATGGCATTTCTATCTTTAACAGAAAATTTCAGCCTGTTCAGAATCGATTCAGCAATTGAAGCAGAAATTTTTTCATGACCAATAAACATGCGTACACCGCTTTTCTCATCAATAGATAGGGATTGAGGTTTACCGATATCATGGAGCAGGGCTGCCCATCTAACTAAAATATTTCTTTTATCAGCACCGTCGCAGCTGTACAAAAGGTGTTTGTATACATCAAAGCGATGATTACCCTTCTGTTCTATACCGATACATTGAACAAGTTCAGGCAGTATATATGGCAAAAGCCTGCTCTCTTCAAGATCCATGAAACCTGATGAAGGCTTTTCAGCAAGGAGCATTTTATTAAGTTCTTCACGGATTCTTTCAGCCGATATGCTTTTAAGTGATTCTCCCAAACCTTTCATGGCTGTAAAAGTTTCACTGTCAATAGTAAAACCCAACTGCGTGCTTATTCTGCAAGCCCTTAATAAACGCAAAGCATCTTCATTGAAACGTTTTTCAGGGTCACCAATAGCTCTGACGATGCCTCTTCTTAAATCCTCCAAGCCGGAAAAGTAATCAATAAGTGAATTATCTTCAGTATTTACAGCTAGAGCATTAATGGTAAAATCTCTTCTTGATAAATCTTCCTTGATGGATGAGGTGAATGAAATTGAATCAGGTCGACGTTTATCTGAATAGCTGGATTCAATTCGAAAAGTGGTAACTTCGTAAGAAGCTCCTCTGAATAAAACAGTAACGGTTCCATGATCTATTCCGGTGGGTATAACTTTTTTAAAAATTTTCATGATTTCATTCGGTTCGGCGTCGGTGGCAAAATCATAGTCTCCGGGAGGTCTTCCCAGCAGTTGATTTCTCACCGAGCCGCCTACAAGGTATAAACTATAGCCGGCGGAATGGAAAAAAGATGAGAATTCATATATTTTCTTTGGTAAATGAATTTT
Organism: Spirochaetia bacterium; assembly: GCA_021736505.1. The sequence goes on from JAIPFU010000002.1 coordinate 6,462, forward strand.
TTTCACAAATGAACCCTAAACAATACATTATAATGTTGTCAATACTGATTGAAAATTTATTATATAATAGCTATATTATTCCCTTAGAAAGTAATAAGCAATAAACCACAAGTTTTTACATATGGCAATTTTAGCTGATTCATAAATAATATGCCCATGATACACGTAAAACATACTATGTGTTCTATCTTAGGAGGAAATTTTGTTCAAGCCAGTAGATCCAAAAGTAAATTTTCCAAAAATGGAAGAAAAAATTCAGGAATTTTGGAAAATACATGATATTTTCAAAAAATCAATACAGCAGAGAGAGGGAAATGAAGAATATGTTTTTTTTGATGGTCCTCCCTTTGCCACAGGACTTCCGCATTTTGGACATTTTGTGCCCGGAACAATTAAGGATATAATTCCTCGATATCAAGCCATGAAAGGGAAGCAGGTACATAGACGATTTGGCTGGGACTGCCATGGACTTCCTGTTGAATATGAAATGATGAAGACACTGCACATTTCAGGCTCTAAAGAAATTAAAGAATATGGTGTCGGCAAGTTTAACGAAAGCTGCCGTTCTATAGTACTCAGGTATACTTCAGAGTGGGAAAAAATAGTCACTAGAATGGGCAGATGGGTGGATTTTGAACACGACTATAAAACTATGGATTTGGATTATATGGAATCCATTTGGTGGGTCTTTAAAAGACTCTATGAAAAAGGACTGGTGTATGAGGGATATAACATTATGCCCTACAGTCCAGCCCTTGCAACACCATTATCAAATTTCGAAGTAAACCTTGGGGGCTATCAGGAAGTTGTTGATCCTGCAGTTACTGTAAAATTCAAAATAGATGGGACGGAAAATACATTTTTCCTTGCGTGGACAACAACACCGTGGACGCTGCCGTCAAATTTAGCTTTAGCCCTGGGACCTGATATTGATTATGTTAAAGTAAAAGATGGTGAAGAGTATTATATATTAGCTGAGGGTAGACTCAGTTCTTACTATAAGAATGCTGAAGACTGCGAAGTAGTTGAAAAGTATAAAGGAAAAGAATTAATCGGCATAACTTATGAACCTCTTTTACCGTTCTTTGCTGATCTTAAGAAAACTGGGGCCTTTATTACTGTCAGTGCTGATTATGTTACCGTTGAAGATGGTTCCGGTATTGTTCATACAGCTCCAGGTTTCGGTGAAGATGATTACAACGTACTTAAGGGAACCGGAATTCCTGTAGTTTGCCCCATTGATGAAGAGTGTAAATTTACTGAAGAAGTTCCCGATTGGGAAGGGCTTTTTGTAAAAGATGCAGATGAAGGTATTATCGAATGGCTGAAAAGTCACGGTAAGCTGGTTAAGAAGGAGAAATTCAAACATAGCTATCCTTTCTGTTACCGCACAAAAATGCCGCTTATTTACAGAGCGCTTTCCAGCTGGTTTGTGGATGTTCCTAAAATAAAGGAACTGCTTCTTAACGTCAATGATCAGATAAAATGGGTTCCCGAACACTTGAAGAAAGGTCGGTTCGGCAAATGGCTTGAAGGAGCAAGAGAATGGTCAATAAGTCGTAACCGTTTCTGGGGTAACCCCATACCAGTTTGGAAATCTGACAGTTCAGACCATATTGAAGTGATTGGTTCAAAAGAGGAATTAGAGAAAAAATCGGGTCATAAAATTGATGATCTTCATAAGCATTTCATTGATGATTTAACCTGGCCTAGTCCAGACGGTAAGGGAACAATGAGAAGAATTCCCGATGTTCTTGACTGCTGGTTTGAATCAGGATCAATGCCCTATGCGCAGAACCATTATCCCTTTGAAAATAAGGAGTTCTTTGAAAAGAACTTCCCTGCCGATTTTATTTGTGAAGGCTTGGATCAAACTCGAGGCTGGTTCTATACATTAACAATTCTAGCAGCAGCTCTTTTTGAGGAGCCTGCCTTTAAAAATGTTGTAGTAAATGGACTTGTTTTAGCAAGTGACGGTAAAAAGATGTCAAAATCTGAACGGAATTTTACTGATCCTATGGACATCATTAATCAGTTTGGAGCTGATTCACTAAGATTCTTCCTCATGAACTCAGCGGTTGTCAGAGCAGAAGATTTGAAATTTTCAGATGAAGGAGTTAAAGAGGTACTCAAGAACTTTATTATACCTCTTTGGAATGCTTATAGTTTTTTTGTTACATATGCAAATATTGATAACTACATTCCAAAAACAAGCGACTTAGAATCATTGGAAGCAGAAAATCCTTTAGACCTCTGGATAATATCAGAATCTGAAAGAATGGTGGACGAAGTTTCCGAGTTCCTTGATAACTATGATTTACAGAAATCGTTGCAGCCTATTGTTAAATTCATAGATCTTCTTAATAATTGGTATATCAGGCGTTCAAGAAGGCGTTTCTGGCGTTCCGAAAATGACAATGATAAGAAGCAGGCTTATGATACCATTTATTCGGTTTTAATAACATTGATTAAGACTGCAGCACCATTTGTTCCATTTATTACAGAAGAGATATACATCAACTTAAGAAATGATGAAACCATGCCGGAATCAGTACATCTAACAAATTATCCGGTTTCAGATCAGGAAAAGAGAGATACAGCTCTAGAAAAGAAGATGGAGATAACACGGAAAGCTGTTACCATGGGGAGAGCATTACGGAGTACCCATTCATTAAAAACTCGGCAGCCCCTTAAAACCCTCTATCTTGTTACGAAAGATCGTGATGAAAGAAGAATTCTTCATGAAATGGAAACCATTATTAAAGAAGAATTGAACGTTAAAGAAGTAGTCTATCGTGAGAATGAAGAAGATTTGGTTGAGTATAAAGCTAAACCTAATTACAAGCTGTTAGGAAAAGAGCTAGGGAAATACATGAAAGAGGCGGCTGGACTCATAGAGAAGTTGTCCATGGAAAAAATTCAATCTATTATGGATGGCGCGAAACTGCATATTGAGTATTCTCAAGGAGCTCTTGAACTGACAGAAGAAAAAATTGTTGTTCAGCGATTTGAAAAAGAAAACATGAAGGTTTTGAATGAAGGACAGCTTACTGTCGGTTTGGATAGTGAAATAACCGAGCCGCTTTATCTTGAAGGATTATCCAGAGATATTGTTCGGAGTATTCAGAACTTAAGAAAAGACAGAAATCTTGATGTTACAGACAGAATACATATACAAATTTACGGAGAAGATGAAGTTAGGAAATCTGTTCAGGAATTCAAAGATCACATCATGAATGAAACTTTAGCTGAAACAATAGCTATTCAGCAGTCTGCTAATTCAATAGCAGCCCAATGCGGGGAGGTTATGTGTCAGATAGATTTGGAAAAAGTGGATTAAAGAGTAACAAAGCTGTATACACTGCTGCAGGAATAACTTTTCTTGTTATTATGCTGTTTGGCAGCTGTACGCATACATCACCATATACAGAACCTCCTTTTTTTCAGACCTTGGGTAAAGATTCAGAAATGGTAATAACCATGGATGCTGAGAAAAGCAGAAAAGTGTTTGAACGAACACTGCAGAAAGAACTTTCGGGCGCGGAAACCATTACGGACAAGGCTGAAAGAGTTTCTCTAGCGGCTAAAACGACTGATACTGAAGAAGGTCCTGACTTCTACGGAGGAATAGAAGGGGATTTTGCGAAATTCTGGATAAATACCGGTTTATGGTTCAGCAGCGCTTGGAAAATTAAAAAAGAAGAAGTGAACTACTGGGAAGAAGAGAGATACGGTTTTCAGCTGGTATCTCCAGATAACGGAATTATTATATTCAGCAGTGGAAATATGGCTGAAGTCTATGAAAGAAGTATAAAGAACAGAAAAATATATATTCCTGATGAAATTAGAGAAAAATTTGAATCTGCTGCAATAGCTCTATATGCAGCACACCCGGATGGGATGAATCTGCTCTCCTCAGATTTGTCGTTGCCCTTCACCTTTGATTTTGAAGAGGTTTGGGCAACCATTGACCCAAGCCTTCAGGGAAACATTTATTTCAGTTTGAATGGTGAAATACGGTTGTTTGAGAAGGTCCAGGCCAGGGTTTTTGAGCGGGTATTGAAATTATTATATCAGGAATATATAAATGATAAAAAACTTGATATCAAATATGATAAAGAAAAAATTGAAGATAGTAATTTCTCAGTTCTGATAGATGAGTTAATCATTGATGAAGAACTTTTATTCAACTTAATTGATTTAGCTGCAGAAGATGTGAGAGTAACGCAGTAATAAAAACAGCAGGAAGGTGAAATATGCCTACATACGATTATAAATGTGAAGATTGCGGCCATAGTTTTGAAGTTTTTCAGAAAATGAGTGATGAGCCAATAACTTCTTGTCCAGTGTGTAACGGGAAAGTCCGCAGGCTTATAGGCGGTGGAGTTGGTGTTATTTTTAAAGGATCCGGTTTCTACGTGACCGATAATCGTTCAAAGAATTCAGATACAAAAAGAAACAACTCCGATTCAGCCGCTGCTGATAAGACTCAAGGCCAAAAAAATAATTCCCCCCAGGAGCAAAGTGGCGGAAGTAAAAAGGAAAAAACCAGTCAGAATCCTGCATCTGTAAAGAAAACCAGTCAGGAAGCTTCTGGCTAAGCGGCAAAATTCAAGAAAGCAGCCAATCGAACAGCAGCCAATAGCACAGTAGCCAAGAGAACAGACGCGAAAAACAGAAATAAAAAAATAAATTTTTATAAATTATTTATTGGAAATATTTTAATTCATATGCTTGAGCAGCTTGCTCGATTGCTGCCTCTAATTCAAGTTTTTTAAATGCAGAAGTTATTCTGCCCATTTCCGGTTTAACTAAAGGGTGCTTAGGAGAAAAGATAGTACAGCAATCGTCATAAGGCAATATTGACGTTTTAAAAGTTCCTATTTTTTCAGAAATTGAAATTATTTCTTCCTTATCTAAACCTATTAATGGGCGGAATATCGGTATCTCAGATGCAGAATCTGTATACGATATGCTCTCCAAGGTTTGACTTGCTACTTGACTTAAGGATTCTCCTGTAACAAGACATTTTCCATGCTCCTGCCGGGTAAGAATATTTGCGATACGGACCATGGCGTATCTCATATGAAGGGTAAGTTCATTAGGTTTTGCATATTTTTTTAAGTATAACTGTATATCAGTAAAAGGAATAACAAAAAGCTTCATATTGCCCTGATAGTCTGCTAAAATTTGTGCCAGATCTTCAACCTTTTTCAAAGCTTCATGAGATGTATATGGATAAGCATGAAAATAAATTGAATTGAGATATAAACCCCTTTTTGCCATAAGATACCCGGCAGCGGGGGAGTCTATACCTCCTGAAAGGAGGAGCATGCCTTTGCCTGCGCAACCCGTCGGAAGTCCTCCAGGTGATTTTGCTGTATCTCCATAAATATAGGCACAATCACGAATTTCAACTGAAAGCACAAAGTCAGGATTTTTTACATCAACCTTCACATCCTTACAGCTCCGTAAAATTTCTGATCCAAGTTTACTGGAAATTTCATACGAGTTGAGGGGAAATGATTTATCAGCCCTTCGCGTTTCAACTTTGAATGTCTGAATATCTCTTTTTTGTTTTGCCTTTTTAAAAACTTCAGCAGCTGCAGGAATAATATCATTCATCTCTTTTTCGGCAGTTTCAGCTTTACTGAAACCTACCAGTCCAAATATCCTGCTTAACTTATGTTCAATATCTATTTCATTTCCTGATGTGAGTCTAAGAAAAAAACGGCCCTGTTGAGATATGATCTTAGGATCATAAGCATGCAGAGAGGATTTAATCCGTTGTCTTAACATTTTTTCGAAAAAATTTTTATTATTTCCCTTAAGCCATATCTCTCCTAATTTAAGAAGATATATGTCCTTTTTTTGTTTCATGAATAGTACGCTCCCGATTACTGTCTATACTCATACTGTCTATACTCACGGATTTAGAAATACAAGTCTATTCCGCTGTTTGCTCCATTTTCTACTCCGTTGTCTGCTGAAAAATGTGGAGTTACCGAAGCATATCATATATGGGAGTGCAAAATTCTTCAATGATTTTTAATGTATAATGAATATCTTCTAAAGAAGTTTTTGAACTGAATGAAAAGCGAACGGCACCAGTGATAATATCTTTATTGAATCCCATGTAATCTAAAACTCTCTCACGTTTCCCTGCAGAGGAGGAGGAACAGGCAGAACCAGCTGACGCTTCAATACCATGATCATTCAAAACGCGGAGAAAAACTTCAGCAGGTATTGGTGATACGGATACCAATAATATATATGGGGAGTAGGCACTTGAATCATCAGTAAATCCATTCTTTGAAATAAATTCTGGATAAGTTGCTGTATAATTACAGGGAGATAATATTTGTATATATGGAATATCTTCAGCTCCCTTTATAAAACTTTGTTTTATAATTTCTGCATGGTCCCAATTCTTTCCTATATTATCAATAGAATCTACAGCAGCCATAGCTAAACCAGAGGCTCCTGCAATATTTTCTGTACCTGGTCGTTTGCCGAACTCCTGTCCGCCCCCCATGGATATGGAATGCAGGGGTTTTTTCATATATAAAGCGCCAATGCCCTTCGGACCATGAATTTTATGAGCACTAATAGAAAGTGAATCTATATCCATATGTGCGGCGGATAAAGGAATTTTTCCGAAGGCTTGAACAGCATCAGTGTGTATATGAATATGCTTCTTATGCAGCTTTTCAAAGTCCCTAATAATTTCAGTTAAACCGAATATATTATTAATTGAACCTATAACATTATTAACAAGCATAATGGAAACCAGACAAGTATCTTCCTGCAATGCATTTTTTAACGCTCTCTTGGAGATAAAACCATTTTCAGCTTTAAGAAAAATTACTTTAAATCCTAGATACTCAAGAAAATTTTTATATTCAAAAATTGAAGGATGTTCTATTCCTGAGAAAATCACCGAGCCTTTTTTCTTTTTCCATAAAAAAGAATGTATTACTAAACTATTTGATTCTGTCCCGCCTGAAGTGAAAATTATTTGGTCTTTACTGCAGGAAATTTTATCAGAAAGTATTTCACGCTGTTTTTCTAGGAATTGTGCAGCCTGCCTGCCGGAATTATGCTGAGATGAAGCGTTTGCTGAATATTTTTGCGAAATTTCATACATAAAGTCATTAATGTCCCTACTTATAGGGCTTGTAGCTGCAGAATCCAAATAAACATGTTTTTTATCATTTTTAACATTCATACAATCAACTATCGGTAAAACTATTTTTTTTATCAAGACCTCTCTGTTGAATTTAGAAAAATAATCGTATATAAAAGATTTATGAATTTATATTGTACAATCAAAGGACAGAAAACACGTATTGAATTTGTATCACAAAACGAGTTGCAGAACGAGCTGCAGAATCATCTGATTATTACTGATGAAACTGTAAAGCAATTATATGAAACACTATGCGAAAATGCTTATACCGTCGGTTCGGGAGAAACATATAAAAACATCGGATCCCTCCAGAAAATAATTGATTATTTCATAGAAACACATTTAAGCCGTTCTGACAAAGTTACAGCCCTGGGGGGAGGTGTTATCTGCGACATGACCGCATTTGCTGCTGCTGTATATATGAGAGGAATGCATCATGATTTGGTTCCTACTACCTTATTATCAATGGTTGACGCTTCGGTGGGTGGCAAAACTGGAATTGACTATGCTACATATAAAAATCTCTTAGGAGCTTTCAAACCAGCGGAAACTGTTTTTATTTGTACTGATTTTCTTGACACAATTGATGAAGGACAGTATTACAGCGGATTTGCGGAAATTATTAAACATGCTCTGCTCACTCAGGATGGTTTTTTGCAATATCTCATGGCGAATAAAGATTTAATAATATCAAGAGAAAAATCTTTTCTTGAGAAAGTGATAGAGTGGTCACTTAGAATAAAGATCTCTTTTATTGAACAGGACCCATATGAAACCCTGGGTATTCGGCAAAAGCTCAACCTTGGCCACACTTTCGGCCATGCCTATGAATCATTATCAGAATTTACTATTTCACATGGGAAGTCAGTCGCTTGGGGGATTATTAAAGCACTGCAGATAGGAAGCTTCCTTGGGTATACGGATGAAAGATATGAGAAGTCAGTCACAAATTTCTTTCGTGAACTCGGTTATGATGTAGACGCTCAAATATCTGACCTGAATGCATTCATGAATACTCTTGAACACGACAAAAAGAAGCGCGGAAAAGATATTATGTATGTGCTCCAAAAGAATCAAGGCGATACCTTTTTGACACCCATAGAAAACAAGAAAGCTTTACAAAAAATTCTCACTACTAAAAATTAAGTAAAAATTGAGCAATATTACAGTTATTATTTAACTGCTTTAATCCATTAATAATTCTCAAAGATATTTGAAATTTTTCGATACATCTCGTTGTACTGTTTTGTATAAGAAGAATCATGAAGCTCGTTAATATAATCAGCCAATTGATCGAGACTGAACAAAGTGACATCAATAGCGGTATGAAAACTTTTTATCGTCTTAAACCAATACGTCTGGGTTCCATCTGTCTCCAATGTTATGAATCCAAGCAAATTTTTCCCTTTTTTTAACCGGCATAAATTCAAAAGTTGATATAAATTGTCCGACAACAAGTTAATATCATCGGGTATGTGAAAATTTCCCTTCGGGGTGTCATCATATATTCCATTTTCAGTATTGATATACGGCAATATTTTCATGAGGCTGGGCAGTCGGTCACCTTTATGAATTTCAAAACCATGATAAGTGATAACGCCTTTTATCTGCTTAGTTCCTTTTTTATTTTTCTCATACAGAGGATACACTTCCCTAAGTGTTTCCAAAGGAAAAAGAACGAGTCTTTTCTTCCCTTTATAATTTCTTATCTTAAAGATCTTATTCCAAATTATAACAGTGTTTGATTCCTGATCTACTTTCCCGGCAATCTCTTTATCTTTTTCAGTTTTTTTCTTAGCCTTAGGTGAAGTTCCCTGAATAAGATAGGGGTAGAGCTCAGGGTAAATATCTTTAAGCCACTCTTTTTTAAGCGGAGATACCGACCGGGCAAACATTCTGGAAGTTCGAACTATTTCACCTGAAACAATAAAAGGTGGAGCTTCACGGAACATGACAGAACCTGGATGTATGTATATCTTTTCCGCAGTTAATGTTTTGTATACCCCTCTGCCGCCGGTTTTAACACAGACGAACTGAATAAGTCCCGCTGAAACTGCACACAAATAATTACGTATTGAACCTCCTGAAGTCATGGGGATCTGCTGTTCAGCAATGATTTCAGAAAGCTGTTCAACAATATTCTCAATTTCCTGAAGAATTTGGTAATCTAAGTAATATTTCTTGGTATATGCTTCACGGTCATCACTGTCAGATATATTATGAAATTTTCTAAAAAGGGTTAAATACGACACAAAATCGCCGTATTCTGATGCAAAGCTATGATGAGCATGTCTTGCTTCTGTCTCCTCTCCTACAGGAAGAACAAAAGGGGAACGGGTTGATAGAAATGCAACAGCAATAATTGTTTCATACAGAACATCAGGGTATTTCCTTATGGCTTCAATAATAATTCGCGAATGCCTAGGCAGAAGAGGGAATAAAACCATCATCGATCCAATCTCTGTAAGATTATTCTGCGTATCAATGGCATGAAGCATATGAAGAGTTTCCACGGCAGAATTAATTCCGCCCTTAGCCGGGCGTGAAATAAAATCAAAGGAGCTGAAATCTTTTATGCCCAATTCTGCCATTCTCAGAACAACTTCAGATAAATCAGTTCTCTTGATCTCTTCCAAAGTGTACATCGGCCGTTGTAGAAAATCTTTTTTATCATATAAGCGGAAACACGTTCCGGGCATAGTTCTTCCAGCTCTACCTTTTCTCTGGTTACACGAAGCTTTTGAAATAGGGGTTTCCACTAGGGAAGAAGTAAAGGTTTTTTGATTATAATAATTCATCTTTGCTGCACCGGAATCGATAACAAGTGAAATATTATCAATAGTTATACTTGTTTCAGCAATATTTGTAGAGACAACAATCTTTGTTTTTCCAGGTGGAGTGGGTATAAACACCCTGTCCTGTTCTTCCTTTTTAAGTCTTCCGAATAAAGGCAAAATAAACATTTTTTTCTTATATCTGCTATTTTCTAGATTCTGGATGGTTTCTTTAATAAGTTTTTCGCCGCTTAGAAAAATAAGAATATCACCAGGTCTGTGCGACAAAACATGATCTTCAACGACATCCTGAATTAATTCAAGCATGGACTCTTCATTATCTGTTTTAGGAGGTTTGTAGAATGTCTTAACGGGATGAATTCTTGCATCTATGTGAATAATTGGACTGCCGCCGAAATAATTGGAGAAGAGCTCTGGATTAATGGTTGCTGAAGAAATAATTACTTTAAACTCAGGCCGTTCTTCAATAATGTTTTTTAGTAAACCTAAAATAAAATCTATATTTAGACTTCTTTCATGAGCTTCATCCACCATGATTGCACTGTATTCACTTAACATAGGGTCAAGTTTCATTTCCTGCAGCAGAATCCCGTCGGTCATGATTTTTATATCAGTTTTTGGGGATGTCATGTCGTAAAATCTCATTTTATAGCCGACAATATCTGGAATAAATACATCAAGCTGTTTTGCTATGTAGTCGCAGACTGAAACAGCTGCAATTCTTCTCGGCTGGGTAACTCCGATCTTTCCATTTTTTCCATAGCCGGAATTATATAAAATAAGAGGAAGCTGTGTCGTCTTACCTGAACCAGTTGGGCTTTCTACTACAATAACCTGATTGTTCTTCAATTCCTCTATAATTTTGTTTCTTTGCTGATAAACCGGTAATTCATGGGGTTTCATATAATTATTCCTGTTTGGAGAGTATTTTGCTTAGTAGCAGTTCAAAATTTTCATACGTTTTCTGCTCGCGGCTTTCAATGCACTTTAGTGTGTAGGTTCCATTGGTAATCTCATCTGAACCTAAGAGAAGTACATATGGAATACCCTGTTTTTCAGCGTATTGTAATTGGCGCTGAAGTTTCTTCTTTTTTAAATATACTTCAGTTTTTATGCCTTCATTGCGGATTTTTTGTGCTAGAAAGTGATATTTGCCGATATTTTCTTCATCCATGCAGCAAATAAGTACATCAGTAACGCTAGGTTTCTCTTTCTCAGCATGTAATTCATTCATAGCAGCAAGAAGTCTGTCCAATCCAATAGAAGCGCCGACCCCGGGCAGTTTTTCCCGTGTATACAGCGATGCTAGATCGTTATACCTTCCTCCAGAGCAAATAGAACCAATTCCGGGGAGATCATCAAGAAAATTTTCAAAGACAATACCAGTATAATAATCCAGACCTCTGGTAATTGATGGGTTAAGAACTAGTTTGTTTTCAATCCCGGAGTGTTCTGCGTAGGTAAAAATCATCCGTAACCTATCTGTAAATTCGTTATTACCGCCGCTTAGCTGCTCAAGTTTTTCCAAAGTTTCCAGATAATCGCCTTTTGCTTCAATAAAGTCAAGAATATCCTGAACTTGCTGAGGAGTGATGATTTCTTCAAGCAGTTTCTGTACTTCAATGCGGCCGATTTTAGCCATTTTATCTACGATCCTAAGGATTTCTACAGATTTATTATGTGCGTCGATATTGCGGAGTAAGGTATTGAAGAGGCCTCGATGAGACAAATGGATATGAAAATCAGGAATTCCCAGTCTCTTCAGTGAGCTGTACATCATAAGAACTATTTCAAAATCAGCAGAAGCATTATCCAGTCCGACAATATCAAAATCACACTGATAAAACTCTCTATACCGACCTTTCTGCGTATTTTCACCCCTCCAGACTTTATCAATATGGTAGCGTTTAAAAGGAAGCTGCAGTTCTGCATTATGTTGAGCCATATATCTGGCAAACGGGACCGTTAAATCAAATCGCATAGAAACATCACGCTTTCCATGATCCTGAAAAGAATAAACTTGCTTATCAGTTTCACCGCCTCCCTTTCCTAAAAGTACTTGCGTATATTCCAAAACCGGTGTATTTATAGGAACAAAACCGAAGGATTCAAATACCTTTTCTAAATTATGAATGAGAGATTTTCTTTTTATCTCAAATGCAGGAAGTGCATCTCTGAATCCTTTAAGTATTTGAGGTTTAATAATCATGCAGTCTCCTTGAAATAGGCAATTGATGTTTTACAAAAACCGATAGTAATGTATACTTGTAATGTATACTTATTATTATAGTAAACGAATTAAGATTTATCATCAAGAAAGAAGAAAGAATATATGCTCATAAGATACACCACAGATTCATCGGGTAAAAGAAAACCCATAGCGAAGATTTATACAGCAGAAGAACACAATATTGATCATAAACATATTGATGACAATGCAAAACGAATAATTGAACGTCTAAAAAATGCTGGTTTTGAGGCATACATTGTCGGTGGAGCTGTACGTGACCTCCTCCTTCAGAAGCATCCTAAAGATTTTGACATAGCGACATCTGCCTCACCAAATCAAATAAAAAAACTTTTCTGGAATTCCAGAATAATCGGCAAGCGTTTTAAAATTGTACATATACATTTTTCAAATACCATCTATGAAGTTACAACATTTCGTTCGAAAAATACACAAGGACAGAATAAAAAAAATAATGTTTACGGTACGCTTCATGAAGATGCATTCCGTCGAGACTTTTCAGTGAATGCTTTGTATTATTGTCCTATAGAGAATCAAGTTTTAGATTTTGTTGAAGCCATGAAAGACTTCAAGGCAAAGAAAATAAGATCAGTTATTCCCCTGAATATTACATTTGTTGAAGATCCTGTACGTATGATTCGAGGAGTAAAATATTCTGTTACGACAGAATTTTCTTTGGGGTTTAAACTGAAACGTGCAATCAAGAGTAATTCATTTGAACTAAAGCGCTGTTCTGCTTCCCGTATGACAGAGGAAGTATTGAAAATACTCCATTCGGGGTATTCTAAACCGATAATTGAGCGCTTAATAGCCCTTGGCTTGTTTAAATATATGCTTCCTGTGATTGATGATATTCTAAAAAGCGGTAAAAACAAACCCTTATTAGATTCTTTTTATACATCCCTATCAGCCTTGGATGAACGATTGGATAGAAACAGTTCAAACGCAAAAGGTAATATGATTTCTGCGGCAGCAGAGTCATTTCTTCTTATTCCAGATGAATATGAAAGTACTTACGAACTTTTCCGGGATGTTTTTAAGCAGATTAAGAAACTGATTTATCCCATTACCCCGCCCAATATTGACGTTGAGAAGGCTGTTGCCGACATTTTCAAGCAGGAACAAATTCGGGTACCAAAACATGCCTTAAAAAAAGGGAAAAAGAAGGTACAGAAAACGCATACAAAAAAAGAAGAAAACGCAAACATACACAGAAATACTCGTTCAAAAAGAGGGCGAAAGAAAACACAGAATCCAGCCAAGAATCCAGCTCAGAATCCAACCAAGAACCCAGCCAATAAACCAGATATAAATCAAGGTCAGAATCAGAATGTATAATTCATCATCCACTAGGTTGATCCACTAGGTTGATCAGCCCAAAAGCTTGGAAAAAAAACTTACATCCAGTCATCCACCTCAATATTAACTTTATATACAATAACTCCTCCATAACGCTCCAAGCTGTCAGCTATATATTTCTGCAGTTCCTGCAGTATTCCAGATATTTGACTTTTTAATGGAACTTTCAATTTTACAGTTAACGTATATCCTTCGGAATCATTTTTGACCAGAACCTTTTTTACTTTCAGTGTATCATCAAATTCATCTAAGCAGTGAACAACCATTTGTGCTAAAGCTGCTTCAGAGATGGTGATTTTACCTCTTTTACCAAATTCAGGTCGGACAATTGTTTTTTCAAAGACTTTTTTCTTCCAGGGAATTGGGAGTTTTTTCTTAAAGAAAATCCTCATTGAATCATATACTATCTGAGGATAATTCCTTGTTATTTCAATGGTTGGAACTGGAATAACATGTTTCCCCTCTGTATTGCGTATCTGCATAGCTGTTTCAATCTCTTCTTTACTGGCAAATTCTTCTATTTTAAAAATTTTCTCAGGATCAGGAAGTTTCAGCCTGTGCGCAATTTTCCGTACCATTCTGTCAGAAGTACCTAAGAGAAGTATTTTTTTAAAATGTTCCTTTTGAAGAATCTGGATTACTTCTTCTCTCTGCTGCTCATCATCAAATAGAGCTGTCTTTATAGCAGTAAGAAATACTTTTTCACGTTTTGCAGATTTTCCCGCAATAATTTTGTCTCCCTTAATGAGGAGACCGTCATCTATAATGAATTCAATGCCGTATTTTTCAGCAACGAGTTTTGATCTGAAACTTTTACCGGAACCGCTTCTGCCTACAAGACCGAAAACCTTCTTTCCTTTAAGCTTCCACACGAATTGTCTAAAAGAAATATTCATATGTAATAGAATATACATTCTTTTGTGTTTAGAAAATACTTTTTATTACGAGATTCTATTATTTAAAAACGCTTTAAAAAAACACTGATCAAAAACACTGATCAAAGACACTGATCAAAGACATTGATTAAGAACACTGATTAAGAAAGCTTACAGGCTGTAAATCAATTTTATTCTAGAAACTCCTTTATATTACATAGTTTACAGAGATTGAAGGAGTGTTTATAATAAGCAGGTATGTATTAACCTACGAGCGAAGGAGAAATATAAAAATTCATGTTAAAAGCACGCACTTTCAAAAAGGGAGGAGTGCATCCCTCAGATAAAAAGGAGTTAACGGAAAAAAGTGTAATCACAGATTTCCCGCTCTCTGATACCCTGTGCATTCCGTTCTCACAACATTTAGGAGCGCCTGCAAATCCTATAGTCTCAAAAGGAGACACCCTATATCCCGGACAGAAAATAGGTGAGGCCAGCAGTTTTATCTCAGCCCACATACATACCCCTGCGGGAGGTGAAGTTAAAGAGATTAAAGATATTTTTCTCCCCAACGGTTTAAAAGTAAAATCCGCTGTTCTGAAAGTTGATAAAGAACAGAAGTTTTCCAAAAAGGAAATAGGGGAAAAAGATATTGAAAATTCAGATCCTTCTGATTTGATTGAAAAAGTTAAAGAAGCAGGGATAGTCGGAATGGGAGGAGCAACTTTTCCCGCCCATGTTAAATTCAAAATTCCAAAAGGGAAAAGTGCTGAATATTTAATTATTAACGGAGTTGAGTGTGAGCCATATTTAAATTCTGATAACAGACTGATGCTTGAGAAGACAGAGGAGCTGCTTAAAGGCGTACGGTATATCAGAAAAATGACTGGAGCTCAAAAGGTTATAATTGGCATAGAAAAAAATAAACCTGAGTCAATACAGAAAATTTCTGAAGAAATAGAAAAAAAATCTTATGATATATCCGTGCAGCCGCTGAAAGTCCGATACCCGCAAGGCGATGAGAAACAGCTCATAAAAGCGGCAGTGGGAAGAGAAGTTCCCTCAGGAGGACTGCCTATAGATATAGGAGCTGTTGTGGTAAATGTGGGAACAACTTTTGCTGTATATGAAGCTTTGAGTTTAGGAAAACCGTTATTTGAACGTATAGTAACTGTATCCGGGGAAGCTATTCAGAATCCTGGAAACTATAAAGTAACAGTAGGAACTACTTTTAAAGAGCTCATTGATGCATGCGGAGGCTTTTCAAAGAAGCCTGAAAAAATTGTTGCCGGAGGACCAATGATGGGTTTTGCGGTTTATGATTTGGAAACACCGGTAATAAAAGGTACTTCAGGTATACTGGCTTTGACAAAAGAGCAAATTTCCTCTTCAGTTCAGACCGCCTGTATTTCCTGCGGACGCTGTGTCAGAGGATGTCCCATGGGATTGAATCCTTCAAAACTGTTTAAAGTGATTGATTCCGGAGACTACGAAGAAGCTAAGGCTATGCATCTTTTGGACTGTAAAGAGTGCGGTTGTTGTTCTTACAGCTGTCCAGCAAAAATACCCCTGGTCCAAGGGATGAGATTAGGAAAAAGAATGTTGAGGAAGATGCAGTAATGAGTGACAAAGAAATGTTTATCGTAGAGAGTTCTCCCCAGATTCGAGATAAAGACACAACAAAAAGTATAATGTGGACTGTAAGCTTAGCCTTACTTCCCGCAGGTGTATGGGGAGTATATATTTTCGGATTGAGGGCATTGCTGGTGGTTCTGCTTTCAATAGTATCAGCCATGGTTTTTGAGTATGGTATTGCGCGTCTGTTTCAGAAAAATACCTTGAATGATGGAAGTGCTTTTCTTACAGGACTTCTCCTTGGCTACAATATGCCTCCAAATGTCCCATTATATATTCCAATATTTGCATCGGCAGTGGCTATTGCAATCATTAAGTGGACCTTCGGCGGCTTAGGCGGAAACTGGATGAATCCGGCCCTGGGAGGTCGAGTATTTGTCTTTTTTTCCTGGACAAGCGGGATGAGCGCCTGGAAAATGCCGTCTGTACTGAATTATACCGATGGAATGTCCTCTGCTACGCCACTTACAGCTGTTAAAACAGGTTTGATGGATTTCAGCGGCAATGTATCCGGCCCTGCTTCATTTCTCCAAGGGCAAAATTATCTAGTCAGTGATTTTGGAAACAGTTTAAGTCTATGGTTTCAAAACAATTTAGGACTTAACGTATCACCAGTTAATATAGATTTATTCTTCGGCAATATACCTGGCTGTATTGGAGAAGTTTCTGCACTTCTGCTTTTACTAGGTGCTGCATATCTAATGTATAAAAAAATTATTTCCTGGCATATACCAGCCGCATATTTTGGTTCCTTTATAATTCTTGTTTGGATTTTCGGCGGTTTACGCTTCAACAATGGTTTTTTTACAGGAAATATATGGTTCCATCTATTCAGTGGCGGAATGATGATTGGAGTGCTTTTTATGGCAACTGATATGGTAACATCACCCCTAACTGAAAAGGGAATGCTTATCTATGGAGTAGGAGCCGGACTTTTAACATTCATCATACGCTTTTATGGATCATTACCAGAAGGTGTATCCCTGGCCATCATTTTGATGAATATTTTTGTACCTATGATTAACAGATATACACAACCGAAAGTCTTCGGGCTTTCTCCCAAAGGGGGAAAAGCATGAAAAATATTTTATCTATAGGTTTTAAATTAGCATTAATCTGTGCTGTAGCGGCAATTTCGTTAAGCCTTATAAATATGATAACTGCTCCAAAAATTGAAGCTTATAAAGAACAGAAACTTTTGGAAGCTCTTGAGGCTGTTTCTTCAAACTATTCTATCGGTGAACGAACAGTTGCTGATAATGAAAAAATTGAGTATCTGTATGATCTAAATGATGAAGCAGGCAATCTCTCAGGTTATGCCTTAAGAATACGGGCAACTGGATATGGTGGTGAAATGTGGGTACTAGCAAGCTACAATTTAGATGGATCCGTAATTACAGCAAGACTTTTAGATAATACGGAGACCCCAGGTTTAGGGAAGAAGGCAGAAGATTCCTCTTATATGAGCAAATTTGAAGGAACTGGCACCAATGGCGATCCTATTCCAGAACGAAAAAATGATCTCTCAAGTGCAGAGGCAGAGGCTGTAAGTGGTGCGACTGTTACTTTTACCGGGATAGCCAAAGCGATTGCATTTGGTTCTGATTTTGTCTCAAATGAAATGGAGGGGGTAGGCGATGAAAATGAATAAAGAATTCACCAAAGGAATTTTTAAAGAAAATCCAATATTTGTTCTGCTTTTAGGTCTATGTCCTGCACTAGGAGTTTCAAGCCAAGTTGTAAATGCAATAGGCATGGGAGCAGGAGTAATTTTTGTATTACTCAGCTCAAATATCTTTGTTTCCCTGCTGAAAAATTTCATTCCTGAAAAAGTCAGGATTCCATCGTATATTGTTATTATAGCATCGTTTGTTACTATTGTAGAGATGGTCATGCATGCATATATACCTGCTCTTTATGAAAGTTTAGGAGTTTTTGTCCCCTTGATTGTTGTTAACTGCATCATCTTGGGAAGGGCTGAAGCTTTTGCAAATAAAAATACCTTAAAAGATTCCATTCTCGATGCTTTAGGCATGGGAATCGGGTTCACTTTGGGCTTAATACTTATTGCATTTGTACGAGAAGTTCTTGGTGCAGGGACAATCACCTTATTTCCCATTGGAAGTTTTGATGGAGTTATCTCTTTACCCGTTATTTCGGATTCACCAATTAGAATTATTGGGCTATCCACAGGAGCTTTATTAGTAATGGGATATCTTAAGGCTTTCTTCAATTGGTATACAGATAAAAGGAGTGCTTAACGATGACATATATTGGTATTCTTATAACATATATTTTTATAAGTAACTTTATTCTAACCCAGTTTCTCGGTTTATGCCCGTTCATCGGTGTTTCAAAAAATACTGAATCCGCAGTAGGTATGGGATTTGCCGTAACTTTTGTCATGGCAATTGCTTCAATCGTTACTTGGCTGGTGTATAATTACGTACTAGATCCTTTCGGCCTTGCATATCTGCAGACAATTACGTTTATACTTGTCATAGCTTCATTAGTACAGTTGGTTGAAATGGTTATACAGAAAATATCACCGCCCCTTTATAAAGCTTTGGGTATATATCTTCCCTTAATTACTACAAACTGTGCTGTATTGGGTATTGCCCTGATAAATATTAGTAATGAATATACAGCAATGGAAAGCTTTATCGGCGGCATTGCTGCTGGATTAGGTTTCCTCCTTGCAATAGTTCTTATGGCAAACATAAGAGAAAAACTTGATTACGAAAAAATACCAAAAGCTTTCAGAGGTGTTCCTATTGCATTCATTTCTGGTGGTTTGATGGCAATGGCATTCATGGCTTTTGATAAAGCTTTGTTGACGAATTTATTTGGTTAATCTATTTAGAGGATATACATAATGATATTACAGGTTATATACGCTTTTTTGGCAGTTGCTGTTTTAGGAGCACTTCTTGGCTTTGGATTAGCCTTTGCAGCGAAAAAACTGGCAGTTGAAAAGGACGATAGAATTGTGCAAGTAGAGGAAGCGCTGCCTGGCGCCAATTGCGGCGCTTGCGGCTTTGCAGGATGTTCAGCCTATGCAGAGGCCATTGTAATGGAGGGGGCAGAAATTGATCTATGCGCCCCTGGCGGAAGTGAAACAATAAACCGCATAGCTGAAATCATGGGAAAAGAAACTACTGCTGCAAAAACAAAAATGGTTGCAAAAGTTCATTGTAATGGGAATTTTGAAACGAGCAAGAAAGATTTTAACTATCAGGGAATAGAAGATTGTAATGCCGCATATATTTATTTCCAGGGTGATAAAACTTGTAAGTATGGCTGCCTCGCATTGGGAAGCTGTATAGCTGTATGCCCAGTCAATGCAATAACAAAAGGCTCAGATGATAAAATTTATGTTGATAAAGAAGTTTGTATCGGATGTGAAAAATGTGTTGATGTCTGTCCCACGGGAGTTATGAAAATGATTCCATACGATGCTGATTATTACGTTGCATGTAATTCCCTTGATAAAGGCGGTGCTGTGAGAAAATACTGCAGTGTTGGATGTATCGGCTGTAAAATTTGTGAAAGAAAGTTTCCTGATGCTGGTTTTGAAGTGAAAAATAATTTATCTTTGACAAAATATGATAAGGAGTATTCTGAACGAGCTGAAGCTGCAGAAGCTTGTCCTACAAAATGCATTCATAAGATTTAAGCCTGGTAATAAGGAAGCATATGAAAATAGTTTTAGGTTTATATCATAGCAAACCGCAGGGAACTGCCAATGAAGAACATGAATTTGCGTTATACCATTGCTATCGACCGATACTGACGTATTTATATGCAAATAGTGATGTGAAATTGGCATTTTATTTATCAGGCAGTATTTATGAATGGCTTGAAAGTAATTTTCCTGAAATAAACATGCTAATGAAAGATCTGATAAAACGGGGACAAATCGAAATTCTGAGCGGTGGATTTTATGATCCTGCATTTCCCTTAATTGTTCAGAAAGACAGGGGAATGCAGATAGAGATGATGAATACCTATATCAGGAAGCGTTTTGGGAAAAAGCCGCATGGGGGATGGATGCCGGACCAACTGTGGAACCCCAATCTTGTTACAACCCTTAACAGCTGTGATATTAATTATATTATCTCCTTTGATCCTGATGAAAAAAAGAAAAGGAAAAGAGATAAAACCTGGTATAATCCATATGTTATGATGGATATTGGTAAATCAATAACCATACTTCCAGCATCAGATCTTATTAGTCGACTTATACCCTTTGAGAGCGCTTTCGAAATTACTCATAAAATCCATATGGAACTTAAACATACGGAAAGTGAAGTAATAACTTTAATGATGAATGCGGATAGTCTTATAAGTAATTTTCTGCTTAAAGACAATAGTAATCTCATAGGATATTTAGACCAATTGATCAATGAACTTGAAAAAAATGATATTAAACTTGATCTTCCTTCTTTATCATTGAAAAATATCCTTAAAAACAGAGGTCATCTCAAAGCCGGCTGGTATAATCATGAATTTATAGATGATGAAACAATAGATTTTCATGATATGCTTCATAAATATCCTGAAGCATTTACAACATATAACAAAATGTTCTACATACAGAAACTTATAGCGGGAATTAGGAAAGATAAATCACGGAAAAAGAGTGCTTCCCTGGAAGTGATGAAATCACAAAGTGCTATGTATTTCTGGCCGGAAAAGAACGGCGGCATATATAAGAATTATCTGAGAAAAGAGCAGCATAAGCATCTAATAGAAGCAGAAAAAATTACAAGAGAAAAAGGAGTGTTCACAACTTCTCTCAATACTTTTGATCTCGATGCAGATGAAAGGGATGAGTATATTTACCGAGGGAAAAATATTACAGCAGTTATTGACAGTAAAGGTGCCTCTTTAAGTTCTTTGGATTATTTAGTAAGCTCTTGGAATTATCTGGATACTTTTACTGGTCGGCAAAATGATGATTTTTTTATTTCCCCATACAAATACGGTGAATCATGCCGGCAGAACTGTTTTTCTGACATATTTACAAGTCATCCTGATATAACTATTGAAAAGAAGTATGATAAAAATTCTTCAATAAATCTGGAACAAGACCTTTATGAAGTAAAAGATTATGATAAGGAGTCCAAAGTAGTTTGTTTAACGAATACTATTCACGAAGTGATTGATCAGAAAGTGGTTTCAGTAAATATAGAAAAGCAGTTCTTGTGCAGATCAAATTCTGTCGAAGTAAAATATGAAATAAAGAATACAACTGACAATCCCTTAGATATTTACTTCATTTCAGAGTTGAATCTTTCCTTTGGATTTGAGGGAATAGAGTATGTAAGCATTAAGAAAGCAGATGCAGAAAAAAATATTAAACTTGAACAGAATAATGAGCTGACAAATGTTAAGCATCTTCAGATAAATGACAATGTAAATAAGACACAGTTGAGTATATTCACTAATAAAAGGTGTACAGTCAGAACAGAAAATTACAGCACAACCATTCAAACAAGATTCGGGGAAGAAGATATCTATCAGCACACTGTATTCAGCCCGATGTGGCATGTAGCAATACCAGGAAATGAGACTTGGCATAATTCAGTAGGATTAAGAATAGAGAAGAGAAAAAGTCATATAAGGAGACATTAAAATGATTCAGGACGAACTGCAAACTGTTACATATGTTAAGAAAGAGATTGAAAATACTTGGAGGCGTCTTTGACTCGGACAAAAAACAAAAAGAAATTAAGTTAATTGAACAGGAAATTCAGTCACCAGATTTTTGGAATAACCAGGAAAAAGCGGAAAAGAAAATTCAGCGAATGAATTACCTTCGAGAAATACTTGATCCTTGGTCTGCATTGAAATCGGAGGCTGATGAAACCATAGAGTATATTAAATTGCTCGAAGAAGAGGGGGAAGAAGACGCATATCTGGATGAAATTGAAAAAAAAGTAAGTTCTATAAAAAAACAGTTCGATACATTAATTGTACAATCTCTGCTAAATGGTAAATATGATAATAAAAATGCTTTCTTTACGATACATTCCGGAGCAGGTGGAACGGAAGCTTGTGATTGGGTGAACATGCTTCTAAGAATGTATATGCGTTGGACCGAGCGCAAAAATTATCCAACAGAGATTCTTGATATGCAGGAAGCTGAAGGTGGAATAAAATCCGTAACAATTCAGATAAACGGAAAGAATGTATACGGTTATTTAAAAGGTGAAGCAGGTATTCACAGGCTTGTGAGAATTTCACCTTTTGATTCCAATAAAAGAAGACATACTTCATTTGCTTCTGTATATGTTTCCCCGGTTATTGATGATGAAATAGAAATAGACATTAAACCCGAAGATATTCGAGTTGATACATATAGAGCCTCTGGTGCAGGAGGGCAGCATGTTAACAAAACAGATTCTGCTGTTAGAATTACCCATTTTGAAACTGGTATTGTTGTTCAATGCCAAAATGAAAGAAGTCAGCATAAGAATCGTGCAACCGCATTACGGGTACTTAAATCAAGACTTCTGGAATACTTTGAAGAAAAGCAGGAAAAAGAGCAGGCTGAACACGCTATTGAAAAAAAAGATATTTCTTGGGGAAACCAGATTCGGTCGTATGTTTTTCATCCGTATACCATGGTAAAAGATCATAGAACAAATGAACAGGTAGGTAATATTCAAGCTGTTATGGATGGAGATTTGGATCGCTTTATTGAAGCGTTTCTTAAACAGAATTGGAATTAAATACATGTATAGAGAAAAGATATGGATATTGGTTTTTATAATTATTCCTATAAGTTGCCTACATATATCATCAATGGAATTGGAATTTAATGAACCAGAATGGAGATTAGGAATAACCGTCCATAATCAGCAAGAAATCTTTTCAGAAGATTATGATATTTTAATTCAGGGATCTGTAAGAAAATCATTTATAGATATGTTTGAAAATTACCATATAAAAAAAGTTTCTCCTGGAGATCGAGAAGTCTTGTTTAAGAGATATAGAATTGCCGAAGAGCAGGCATTATTAGATGATTATCATGATAAGAAGTCTTCCTTTGATAAATCACTCTTTGTTATGGATGAAGATTCGGAAAATATAGATCTTAATTCTAATGTAGAAGTTGAAACATATGCCGAAAAAAAATTAAAGCTTCAGGAAAAACTTAATAATTATCAAGATTTTCTTTCTGATATTGATTTTGTTCCAATCAAAATAATTGACCTTCAGAAAAAAAGAGTCCTTCAAGATATTCAGGCAGCAGAGATGCTTATGTCTGAGCATTCCCTCGATTGTATATTGGGTATTGAAATTATGAGACTGCGAGGTGATTTATTTCTTCATACATACTCCTATAAGGGCGAGAAAAACGAAGCATTTAAAACTATCCAAACCGAAAAAATTTCATTTTCTGAACTTTCAGAAATCTCTCATATTTTCAAAAAATCACTAATTTCTGAAATACTTGGTAATGATATCTATGCGTATTATCAGAAAAAAGAGCAGGAAACCGATATTTTCAATGCTCTAACTGGAGTTAATTATCAATTTATTACCTTTCCTCCGACTGATACATACATTACAGTTCCATTTAAAACCAGTATAGGAGACGATTCTTTTAAGACGATTTTCGATAGAGGTATGCAGATAGTTAGCATTCGCGACGGTTATAATAATCATCTGCAGAGTTATGTATTTCCCGATGGAGAGACAGAAAATGCAAATGTCCAAACAAAAAATTTAGATAAGAATTGGTATATTAATCTAAATGAAACAGGTAAAAAGCAGGCACAATTTTATAGAAAACTGGCAATTGCAATTGAAAGTTTATCTGTAACAAGTATAGTATATGGATTGCGTTTTTTAGAAATGGCAGAGGATCAACAGAATACCCTGGAGTGGGGATTTAGGAGCATGTTGGGGGTGAACGTAGTTCTTTTTGCCGATATGCTTTTAGAATTAGCAGACTATATTAGGGAAAACTAGAGAAACAGGAGAATTATTACATGAAATTGAATTTTGGGAAAAAGATAGCATCAATTTTCAATAAATCATTAAAATATGAAGATTTTTTTGAAGACCTCGAAGATCTGCTTGTAGAAGGAGATTTAGGAGCTTCTGCAGCTATGGAAGTATCCGATGATCTAAAAAATTATTGCAGCAGAAATAAAGTAAAAAATGAAAATGAATTGCTCCTGGAAATGAAAAATTTGCTCAGTAAATATATTGAAACATATGAACCATGCATTGATTCAAAAAAACAGAATGTATTTTTGGTTTTAGGTGTAAATGGTGTAGGAAAAACTACGACAATTGCTAAAATGGCATCCAGGTACATGAAACAGGGAGAAACAGCAGTTCTTGGGGCGGCAGACACATTCAGAGCCGCAGCTATTGATCAGTTGGAGCTGCATGCAGAACGGCTTGGTTGCAGAATTGTTAAGCAAAGGCCGGGGGCAGATCCTGGAGCTGTTGTCTTTGATACTATTGAAAGCGCCGTATCCCAGAATAACTCAATAGTCTTAATTGATACTGCAGGAAGAATGCATACAAAAAAGAATTTAGTAAAGGAGTTGCAGAAACTTAATAAAATTATAATGTCCAAAATTGAAAAAACACATTTTCATAAAATCCTTGTTATTGATGCTACGACTGGACAAAATGGCTTAAGACAAGCGGAAATGTTTCATGAAGCTGTAGGAATTGATGCCGTTATTTTAACAAAGTATGATTCTGCTTCTAAAGGCGGAACTATCATACAAATTGGCAAAAATTTCAGTATTCCTATTGCATTTGTTGGTGTTGGAGAAAAATATGATGATCTGAATCTTTTTGATAAAAATGAATTTTTGGATACACTTCTTGGTTTAAACTTGTAAGACAAAACTTTAATTTTTTTTAAGTAAGAAGGATGAGTACAGCAGAAGCCGAGAAATTTAAAGTAAAAACATGATATGAAGAAAATTATTAGCATCATTCTACAATGTACAGTTATCTTATCAGCGATTTTTTTTCAAATTCCAGCTGAAGCAGCGTCATTCAATGAAGATGAGATTAAGGAAGGTGTTTACAGATCAAACAGTATTGGACTGCTGTTTGAGGAAGTAGAAACTATTAATTCTGCAAAATTTACCATAAAAATAGAAAAAACCGATACTCACGAGTATACGAAACATCATTATATACAATCTGAACTCAGAGGCAGAACCATTGAAAATTATTCTAAAGATGGACAACTAGAATCAGTTGAAGAAATACATTCTGAAGGAAATGTTCAGACCATATATAAAAACGGCAAACTTATCAAGGAAATTATAGAGCAGGGAGGAGATAGGGAAGAGCATCATTATGCCTATGTGAATAATCGTATTGAGATAGTCGAAATCTGGGAAAACGGTGAACTGCAGTATATTGATAAGATTTTTCTAGGTGGTGCTAATCAACTTCGTAGTATTAGTAGAATAGATGCAGATACAGATGAGTTCCTTTCATATTACATTGCCGGAAATAAATTAGATGTAATTGGGGACACAGCATCATTCACATTGTACAAGTCAGTTTTCAAAGGTACAATTGAAGAAACTTGGACTGGGGGTGAGTTAGAAAAGATAGTTAAAAAAACTATCATTGATGAACAGAATAAGGAAATTACAGAAATATTTCCTCAGACGAATTTTTCAAGCAAGCGTATATATAACAATGACTTTCTTATTAAAGAAATAGTATTAAATGGAAGCAAGGAAAAGGTGTATACATATACCTATACTGATAATGGTCTTCTGAAGAGTGAGACTGAGGAATATAATGATCAAACATTTAGAACAGAGAATGAATACAACCCGCAGGGTATTCAGATAAAGCAGAGTATTTTTGAAAATGGTACATTAAGGGAAGTACTTGAATTTAATAATAACGGGAACCTTATACAGGAAACTATTTATAGCAATGGGAAAATAATATACAGTAAAGAGTATGAATAATAAATGGCATTGGACAGTACAGCTAGGCTTGAATTATTTTCTATCCAGAAGAAATAAGCAAAGGGGAGCACTGTTTCTTTCCATAGCAGGTTTGTCCTTTGGTATTATTACCATCATAACTGTGATAAGCATTATGAATGGACTTCAGCAGGGTTACCTTGATGACTTAATTGAAGTTGAGTCTTATCATCTTGCTATTGGCCCCCTTGAGTATGAACAAGCCGATGCATATAAGAAATTATTGGAAGATAATTCCTCAATTTATAAAACTTCTTTATATAATGAAAGAGAGGTTATGATCATAAAAGATGATTATGGTTATGTTCCTGCAAAAATTCGAGGTTTGCAGGAAGATGATTTTTGGGAAGACAAAGGATTGAATAATCACATAGAAATGTTGTCTGGATCTTTTGATCTTTCAAAGAAAGATTCTATAATCATTGGTGAAGGCATTGCAAAGAAATATAACATCTTTCCTGGAGATACTATAAAAGTTATCACCGTAGTAAAAGGCAAAATGCTCCGTGTAATACCATCTGCCAGATATCTTAATGTAACTGGCATCTTTACTGCAAATTATCCAGAAATAGACAATCTTCTTTGTTTTACCTCTCTGCAGAATTTAGAATCTATGGGAATTATGACGTATTATTTAGGTGTTAAAACAGAGAATCCTTACCGCAGGGGACTTGAATCAGTTATCCCTGATGAAGTGAAGAGTAATCTCTTATCTAATCAAATTATTACCTGGAAAGAACGGTATGATTCTTTCTATTCTGCTCTCATGATGGAGAAATACAGTATGTATATTATTCTACTGCTTATATTTCTTGTCATCTCCATAAATATTCGTTCAACCTTTGAAAGGTTCCTGTATGAAAAAAAAGAGGAATTCGGCATGCTGAAAGCTATAGGTGCAGAAAAACGTGATTTAAAGAGAATTCTATTTATTCAAGGCGCTTTTCTTATGTTGATTACTGCTATTGTGGGCGTAAGCCTTGGAATTTTTTTAACTAATAATATAAACATTTTTTTGCAGTCTTTAGGCTCTTTTTTATCAAATATTCTTTCCATACATACAGGAATTGAGCTTTTTTATTTCCCAGCAATAATTTCCTGGGAAGAGATATTTACTACTCTTATCATTATGGCTTTCCTTGTAATACTTTCCATTTATAAAGCTTCAAAAGTTATTGACAGTTACACCCCTTTGGAGATAATTCGTTATGAATAAAGAAATTGATGATACGATGAAAACAATAATCAAACTTGAAGATGTTCGTAAGTCTTATCAAAACGGACCCAATATTCTGCATGTTCTCAATGGAATAAATATATCTATAGCTGAAGGTGAATTCTGCGTTTTTACTGGAGCTAGCGGTTCAGGGAAAAGTACTTTGCTCCATGTTATTGGCGGATTGGATACTATAGATAATGGAAGAATTATATGCAATAGCAAAAGTATTTCAAACTTACCGGAAAACGAACTTCCACATTTCAGAAGAAATATCGTAGGTTTTATTTTTCAGAAACATTTTCTTATTGAAGATTTGACAGCCTTGGATAATCTCATTCTCCCTTCTTTGATGAATGGAAATAAAAAGAAGGAAACCTTAGAGAAGGCTGAAGACTTGTTGAATTCAGTTGGTCTGTATGACCGAAAACATCATCATCCAAATCAACTTTCTGGTGGGGAGAACCAAAGAGTTGCTATTGCAAGAGCTTTTATGAATGATCCCAAGATAATCCTTGCAGATGAACCGACCGGGAATCTGGATGACGACAACACAAAAAAAGTTTTAGAATTACTTCTTGATTTGGTCAATAGGCAGGGAAAAACTTTAGTTTTAGTTACTCATGATAATGAAATTGCCAAAGAGGGTGACTCAATCTTTCTTTTAAAAGAAGGAGTACTATTAGAAAAATGAACAGTTCCCTGTATTGGACAATAAAAATTCTCAATAACCGTAAAAAGCATAAGACCATTAAAAAACACATAAAAAGCGCTCTTTTGGGAATCATCTTCTCAATAATTCCATTAGTTATTGCTATTATAGTAGCTAATGGAATGATTGACGGAATAACAAACAGGATTGTTGAAATTGACAGCGGTATCATCAAGTTATATCAAAATGATATTCATACTATTGAAGAGACTGAAGTATTTGCTGAAGAGATTGAAAAAAAACTGTCGGTACATGCATATCCGATGCTTCAAGGTGAAGGAATTTTATTCTCCCAAGATGATAATAATATTGTGACTGTTAGAGCTATTGATTCTGATTCATACAGTTTTAAACATATTGAACTGATTGATGGTACTTTTTCATTGAAAAATAAAACTATTATGATTTCAAAAGTTCTAGCAGAACAGCTGAATGTTGCTGTTGATGACAAAATAACCTTGTTAACTTTCGCTAAAAACAGTTCGGGGAGATTTTCTTATAAGCCAAGTTTTTATACAATAACTGGTATTTGTACTTCAGGCTACCGTCTTATAGATGAATCTTTAGTTTTTGTAGATTATGGAAGCAGCTCGTCAATCTTTAATACAGATGATTCCCGGGTAATAAAGGTCCTTTCTGGAGATATAACATATGATAATACATATATTCAGAAGCTCCGAACACAAATAGAAATGATATCAGATGGCGAATGGATAGCTATGGCTTGGAATGACCAGTATAAGAGTCTATATAATAATTATCGTACTACTAAAATATTACTTTATATAATAATGGCATTAATAATTATAACTGCAGGAATTAATATTTCATCCTGTTCAATGATGATAATACTTGAGAATAATACGAATATTGGTATTTTAAAATCACAGGGAGTTCCAGTAAAACGAATCCGATTGACCTTTTTACTGGCTGGAAGCATTATTGGGCTTACGGGAACTGCGGCAGGTATTGCAGCGGGAGTCTTAATAGGTTCACAAATTAATGAAATATTTGCATTGATTCAAATGATTGATATTCGTATACTTGATTTTTATTTAACTGAAATAGATTTTTCATTACCCTTTACGGAAATAATCTTTGTGTTTATATATGGAGCAGCAATATCATTTCTTTCTGCATTTTTACCAACAAGATATATTAATAAAATAAATCCTATTAAGTTAATAACTAACAACTGAAAAAAATATAATACAGGATATATAATGAATTTAGAAATATTTATACTCGGCACTGGTGGAATGATGCCGCTTCCTAACCGCTTTCTTACTTCAGCCCTTTTACGGAGAGATGGTGATCTTTTTCTTTTTGATTGCGGAGAGGGTACTCAAGTTTCCTTGAAAAAACTGAATCTACGCTGGAAAAAGATAACAAAAATATTTATAAGTCATATGCATGCTGATCATGTGACAGGATTAGCAGGTATATTAATGTTGTCGAGCCAAGTAGATAGAACTGAGCCTCTGCATATATACGGTCCGCAGAAAATTTCCGAATACGTTTTAGAAAATAGACGTATACTGGATATGTATATTAATTATGAAATTATTATTCATGAATTCAAAGAGCCCGGTATTATAGTAGACGAAGAGGATTATTATATTAAAATCTTTAAACTGGATCACACAAAACCTTGTTATGGATACTCTTTTGTGGAAAAACCTAGGCCTGGAATATTTTTCCCGGAAAAAGCAGAACAGAATGGAGTCCCCCGCGGTCCATTATGGTCGAAACTCCAAAAAGGTGAAAGTGTAGAAAATAGTAAAGGCAGAATCATACATCCTGTTGATGTTATGGGAGATTTACGAAAGGGACGTAAGTTCTCTTTTGTAACAGATACAGCATTTATTAATACAATAAGTGAAGAAGTTAAAGATTCAGATTTATTCATTTGTGAAGGAATGTTTGAAAAAGAACTTCAGGATAGTGCGAAAGAAAAAAAACATTTAACTTCTGAACAAGCAGGAATAATTGCTAGATCTTCATCGGGTATAAAGAAAATGGGATTAATACATTATAGTCCAAGATATATTGAGAAAGATTTAAAAAAATTGTTAATTGAAGCAAGAGAGCATTTCCCAGATACATTTTTATGCAGAGACCGTCAAAGAATTGAGTTGTTTTATGAAGAGTAAGTTCTGCTAAGAAGAATTAAGAAGAATTAAGAATAATATTGATTATATTTCTCTATGTTTGCTTTAAAACCAATAATACAGAAATTTTCTTCCTCTAAAGCTTTGTTTAAGGATATCTCTGCTTCATAAAGGAAGGTGTCCGGATCAATTTGCCGGCGGAAAGTAGCCGTTGCTCCTGCAAAAAAAGTTGTTCCTCGTTTAATAAAATTATCTTTTAAACAAATATAGAAATCTTTGATTATGTCTAATGTTTCGCTATAATTATGGAAAGGAAGTATAATAGCAAAAGTTTCATATAAAAAAGTGTAGACAAAGGAGCTTGAACTGAAATGCTTATTAATCTCTTCTTTGAATACTTCGAAGTCAGATTTGTAATACTTAGGTTCAATCTTTATTAAAATCAAAGATAAATCATATCCATTTTCGATTGAGTAACTAACCTCCTGGGATAAACGTTCAAAAAATTGTGTGCTTGAGTTTTTGTCATTATCCTGCTGTTTCTGTACACTATCATCACTCTGAAGATTTACTGGAGTGAAATCATGATAATTAATGTTTAGATTTGCTAAAAAAGTATCAGAATTTTCCTGATTATCTATATTTTTTGTGTTTTTTTCGTCATTTGTAGAATTACTATTTTCCTTGATGCCTTGTTTGCTCTCGTCAGGTTGTATTTTAATATAATCTTTATATTCCTCATTTTCTTTAATTAAAGCGTTCTGTAGTGAACTAAGGTTAAATAGTGAATTATTTTTTTGTTCTGAATATTCTGATTTTTCCCCTTTCGAATTCTGAATTTTACTTTTAGAAGAGCTTGTGTCTGTATTTTTGTAATCCCTATTTTGTAGATTATCAACTCTTGAATTTTTCAGTTCTTCATCAGCAGTTTCTGTAAAAAAATGAGTTCCCTTAAATGAAGCAATAGAGTCATTCCCGCTGAACATATTTTGTTGTTTAGCAGTACTGCTTACTTCTACTTCTTCATTAGTTATTTTTGAAGTTTTATTTAAGTCACTTTGACGAGAAGTTAAGACAATGCCGAAAAGAATAAAAGCAGCAAGAAGAAATGGTAAAACTAATTCCAAGGTTATAAAAACATCTTTTTTGGGAATATTTGTAAAATTGTTATAATAACTAATCAAATTAATATATTTTATTGAAAAAAATACAATTGCTGAAATGAAAATGAGAACACCAAGACTGGATAAAATAGTTAGTGTTTTTTTGCTCATGTAAAAAATCCTTTAATAATTTTCATATTTCAAGATTTTCAGTAAAGTCTGAAAATCCAAAGTGTTTTTAATTTTCTCTTTTTCATTTTCTGGGAGAGATTGAACAAGGGAAACCAATTTTTTTTCAAGTGAAAGTATCTCTTTATACTTTGAATCTAAATTATCATCTTCGTTTCCAAGGATAATAGATTCAATATTCGCTAATTCAGAGGCATTAAACTTTTCTTGTTTATTTTTACTATTATATTCACTTACTACATGAGTATCCTGATATGATACTGAAGTATCTTCAGATTTAGAGGGTTTCCCTTCAGGATCAAACTCTTCATTTGCTGCAGTTTGCTGATCAGAAGGCAACTCTTTCTCCTTTGTTTTTTCTTTAAGATTTTTAATTAGATTGTCCAACTCTTCGAGGGTTTCATCATCCTCAAATGTATTTTTTCTTTCAGAAAAATTTGAATCGCTGCCGTTTCCCATTTGCTTACTATTTTGATCTTTAGATTGCCTCTGTACTGTTTCACCATCATTAATTACTTCAGTTTGTAAACATGCTTTATTTTTTTTAGATGAGTTTTTATATTCATTTTCAACTTTTTTAATTTCTTCTTCATCTATTTTATACCAATTACCATATAAGCCAGGATAATTTTGCTTTTTACTTCTAAACAAGTTATAATCTCCTTATATTATGAAGATACTGATTAAAGCCCTACTAAGTATATTTTTATTTATATATTTATATTCTATTTTCATTATTGTTTTCAGTCAACAAGGTTTTATTACTTATACAAGATTAGAGGAGAATTACTCTGAAATTGAAAGTATAAGGAATGATATTAAGGAAGCTGAAAAAAAACTTGAAGAACTTAAAAATAATCAAAGTGTAGATACTGATATTCATAAAATTGAAAGTGAATTAGATTATCTTTTGGAAAAAGCTTATAAAATTCGAGAAGAGAAATATCAAAATGAAGAAACTACTCAATTATTAGCATTATTAAGTGCTTTAATTACTGTAATTACCATTTTTTCTCTATTTTTTCTGATAAAAAATCGTTATAGCAAGAGAAAAAACAAAAAGATGCATATTCAGCATTAATACGCATCTTCATCTGTTTTTTACTGTTTTATTACTATTAATTGTATAACTACAAAGTTATTTTTCTTGATTCAATATAGAATCTTTTTTCATGAGCTTCTCCCATGGAAAATGTTTTTCTTGGAAGTGCGCCGTCTTTTACAATCGACCTGAAAAAGTCCTTCTTATCTATTGCTGGAAGAAAAATACCAATATTATGATCAGCTTTCCCAAGGGAATACGTTACATCTTTTCCGTGAATGTAGTCCACTGAGACTTCTTTATCTTCGGCAACATATGAATCAATTGCCTGCTGCACAGTACCTGCAGGTATGACAGCAGAAGGATTGTGTAATTCATAAATACCTGTATGATCAGCATCTGTATATCCGATACGTTGTTTGGTATTTGTTTGTTCCTGAAGAAGTTCGAGAATCTCCTGCACGCCGTTACAAGAGATGAAATTAATTGAGTCGCAATGGGAGTTTAACAATTCTTCAAACTTATCTCTTTCTGCATTGAATAGAACTCTGTGAATGGGTTCAAAAACTAGTCCTTTGTCATGAATGTTTTCAATTTCTACAAGAGCCCAACGTGCAGGATGATCCAGAATATCCTCATATTTATTTTCTTTTTTGATATCTTCCCAACAAGATTTAGCTGTTGCAAGGGAGTGGTTGCCGTCTCCCATGGCAAAAAGCAGCACGTCATCGGTTCCGTATTTGGTCTTAAAGGCGGACGGATCAGCAAGTTTTTTTAAACCGGAAGCAATTTTTTCCATATATTCAGCTTTATCAACAAGATAAGCTGTAATATGACCTCCACTTTTCATTAAATCAAAATCATATATTTTTTTCATATAATCTTTTTCTTTAGTAAGAGGTTCAATGACATCTTGGTCTTCGTCATCCAAAAGAACAAGTATATGCGGCAATTCTAATGGAGCATCCTTTCTTATGAGTTTCCGCGGTGGAATTCTGTCAAGTATCGTTCCTTCCGTTGCTCGAATAAGGCTTGTAGACCCTTCAGTATAATCATATTGCTCTAAATCAATGGCAGCAACTAGGCCCCAGCGTGCTTTGGCGCCGTCCGGATGTCGATGAATCAGGAAAAAGGCTTCATCCATCTCTTCAAGGATCCCTTCGTTAATATATTCATGCATATGTGCATTAATTGATTCAATTTTCTTATCTTTATCACCATCTTCAAGATAAACTTCCGGAAAAATCAAGTTCAAGGTTGAGGGAGAGTCACCAACAAATTCTTCTACATCTTTCCAATATTTACGTTCTGAAGTATACTGATCACATGCAACGACAGACCATTTGCGAAGATCCACATGTTTGTTCGGCATGCAAATTTTAGGTATTTTAATTCCAAATGAATTAAAAGTTTTCTTGTTCATTGATTTATCCCTCCTGAATTTTTATAGGGGATATTATTAGCTATTTTTACATAAATTACAAGTATTGGAGCATTAAATGCGTAAAATAATATTTATTGGGGGAAAAGCTCCGGTAAACATAAAAAAATACATAAATAGAATTGATGAAACAGATAGTATTATTGCGGCTGACAGCGGGTATTTGACGGCGAAAAAAATGGGGATAATTCCGGATACAGTATTAGGTGATTTCGATTCATGTGATTATAACAGTATCGATACAGCAGTAAAGAAAATTATGTATCCCAAGGATAAAGATTATTCTGATGCCGAACTTGCTTTAGAGTATAATGATCATAGGGGGCCTGCTGAAAATATATATATTATTGGTGGAGGTGAAGGCAGGTTAGATCATTCTTTAGCTCTTATTTCTGCTGTACATACATTTACGGAAAAAAATTATTACAGTAATGTTTTATGGTTTACGGCGCATGAATGTATAGTCTTTATGAAAAATAAGAAAATTTATATTGATGCAGAAATAGGAACAAACATTTCATTATTTCCTGTTTATGAAGAAACATGTTTTAATTCAAGCCGTTCAGAATCGGACCGCTCAGAAAATGAAAACATAACAGTTTCTGCTTCAGGTTTAAAATGGAATATAGAAGATGTACATTTTTTCAAAGGCGCTTATAGTTTAAGCAACTCAATTTCTAATAAAAACTGTAATTTGGATATTAGGGGAATTACTCTGCAAGTGATAATCTCATTAACTGGGTTAAAATCGGTTAAAATTGTCATTGACGGTTAACAATTAGCTGACAGCTAAAGCCTAGGATTTAATTTAATTTAAAAGAGGACCTGGGAATGACATCAAAAAACACTATAAAGCAAAATTGAGATTAATGAAAAGAGAGACTAAAGAGAGACTGGGGAAAAGAGCTAAGCTAAGGTAAAGAGCTAAGGTAAAGAATCAAAACCATTCATTTCAAGAAAATCTAATAATATTGGGAATCTAGTGAACAGCTCCCCATAATTTTCTAATTTTTGAATAGTAAGTTCGTCTTTTGCCCTCATATCAGCAAGTTCATTCAAAGCTGTTTCTAGACTTGCCTGCTGTTTTGTAAGCATGGTGTTATAATTTGTTTTTGCTTTTTGGTACAAACTTAAATCAGGTAGTTTTAAACTGTTCACCTGGACAGATTCAATTTTGATAAAGTCAAATTCCTGATACAATTTTTCCTTTAGATATGAAGAAATCTCATTATAATCCTGAATAATTGAAAGTTCAGAAGAATTCTCATGGTCCTCAGAAGTATTTTGAGAATTTGTTAATAAGCCCTGTTCAATTATTTCAAGAAATAACCTATTTACACGATCTTCTATTTGTGTGTTCTTATGTTCTAGCCAGGTAGAAAAGTTCTTTTCAGTTATATTCTGCTCTTTAACTACTTCAATAACATGTTCTTTTGAAATTCGATAATAAACTCCAATATCCGAATCGTAATTAAAATCAGGTGAGCCAGGTAAAAAGTGAGAAAAGACTTCACCTGATGGAAGAATCCCAGAAATTTGAGTATGCGTATATTGTGGAGTGAAAGGAATCTTTATAATTGTGGTATTTTTGGGAATAAGTTTCCAACCAGTCCAATAGAATTCACCAGAGACAACTGGCTCATCTAAATATCCCACTGTTTTAGTGTGAACTACAGCAATTTGATCTCGGTCTATACGTAATTGTATCCAAGCAATATAGAAAACAATACCTGCGATAATTACAAGAAACAGTAAAATTAGTAAGAATTTTTTCATATCTTATACCTATTGTAATGTAAATCGATACAAACTATTATAACAATCATATCATATTTATTACTAGTGTGGGTAGGATAAATTTGTAACTGATAAAGACATTGTACAAAAATGGTAAAATATAATACATTT
Source organism: Spirochaetia bacterium (assembly GCA_021736505.1). Next base: position 42,280 of record JAIPFU010000002.1, read on the forward strand.
TAAATATAATTCCCCGAAAGGAATATATGCTCAAGTAGAGATATTATCTTATTCAGGTGAGAGTGAATTGATGAAAAGAGCTTTATTTGTTTTACGTTTTCTGCATGGAATAATTCTTCTCAGTATAGTTTTATCATTTTTACTTTTTTTGATTGGAAACAAAACCATACCTGAATCACATTTATATAATTTACTTGTTTTTATAAATTATGGTTCTATTATGTATATATTGCAGACAATAATTATTATTCTTATAATAATCAGCATCCATCGAAGGGATGCTGATAGTAAAATCTTTATGTCGATTACGGCAACAGTATTGGGGACTTTACTAACTTTAATAATATACATAATCAGCAGTTCAATTGAAGTATTTATTACAAACATATGAAGGGATAGAGAATGGCTGTTAAAAGTATTAGAGGAGCAATTCAAGTAAATAGGGATTCTAAAGAAGACATAAAAGATGCTGTTAAGAAATTAATTGATACAATTTTCTATGAAAATAGTTTAGATAGCAAAAATCTTATTAGTGTTTTTTTTAGTCAGACAGGTGATTTGAAGACATATAATCCAGCAAAGGCCGCCAGGGAGGCAGGCTATAGTAATTTATCGTATTTTTGTCTTCAGGAATTATATGTAGAAGGCGGAATGGAAAGGGTTATTCGCGTATTATTACATGTTGAATCCAGTAGTCATCTTACAGAATTTAAACACGTTTATTTAAATGGAGCAGAAAAACTTCGTCCGGATTTATGTATATGATTCATAATTCGAAAAAAGTATTGACAAAGTTATGACTTAACGGTAAATTAGCGAACGAATTTAAAAGGAATTTCATGCCACCTTAGCTCAGCTGGCCAGAGCACGTGACTTGTAATCTCGGGGTCGTCAGTTCGAATCTGACAGGTGGCTTATTGACATAATTCTTGGATTTTGTTAGTTTACTATTCGTTGTTCATGGGGAGGTTCCCGAGCGGTCAAAGGGGGCAGACTGTAAATCTGTTGGCTACGCCTTCGAAGGTTCGAATCCTTCTCTCCCCAAAGACCTTCCTTGTTAAAAAACAGGAAGGTTTTTTTTGCAATAGGAACATGTATGTCAGCATTTTATGATGAGGGTTTAAGATTTGAGTGTCAGCGGTGCTCATACTGCTGCAGAAATGAGCCTGGTTACGTTTTCCTCTCTTCATCCGACATACATAATATTGCTGATTTTTTAGGAATTTCAAATAAAGCATTTCTTAATACGTACTGCAAGACCATATCATATAATCATTTCGGCTTTATTTCATTGAATGAGCAAACAAACAATGACTGTATTTTCTGGAAAAAAGGTGGATGTGCTATTTATGAAGTACGTCCTGTTCAATGCAGAACTTATCCATTTTGGGCAAATATTCTTGAATCTCAAGAGTCTTGGGATAACGAATCAAAGTTTTGTCCTGGAATAGGTAAGGGAAGCTTGGTTAAAAAAAAGGAAATTCTCGAAAAATTGAAAATGCGTGAAAATAATTCACCTCTTATGGTATAATGTTTTAAGAAAAAAATTATGAAAATTCCTGAACACATTATAGAAGAAATCAAAAATAAATTGTCCATGTACGATGTGGTATCTGAATATGTGTCTCTTCAAAAAAAAGGGAGCAGGCTTTGGGGTTTGTGTCCTTTTCACAATGAAAAGACACCCTCTTTTACTGTAGATGAAGAGAAAGGTCTTTACTATTGCTATGGATGCCATAAAGGCGGATCAATTTTCAATTTCATTATGGAAATGGAAAGTCTTGGTTTTGTAGAATCAGTAAAGCTGCTTGCTCAGAAAGCAGATTTGGAAATCTCTCTTCAAGGTGAAGAAGATGATAATAGAAATAAAGAAATTGATGCCTTGTATGAACTTTATAAAAGACTGCATGAGAGTTTTCATTATATATTAAAAGAAAATGATGCTGCATCTGATGTAAGGGCATATCTTGCAGAACGAAAAATATCAGAGAATGAGATATCCAATTTTAAATTAGGATTTGTTCCGGATGATAAAAAATGGCTTTACCGGTTTTTGAAAAAAAAGAACTATTCAGAATCTTTTATGGAGAAAACTGGATTGTTCTCAAAAAAATATCCTGCATATTCATTATTTACAGGAAGGCTGATAATACCAATTATCGATAATCGTAATCGTGTTGTTGCTTTCGGCGGAAGAGCTCTTAAGGATGATAGTTTTGCAAAATATATAAACTCTCCGGAAACACCAATATTTAAAAAAAGAAACATTCTTTTTGGAATTAATATTGCTTTGCCGTTTATTAGAAAAGAAAAATATGCTATTTTATCTGAAGGATACTTTGATGTTATTGCTCTGCATAGTATCGGGTATAAAACAGCTGTTGCACCATTAGGAACTGCATTTACCCATGAGCATGCGCAGTTCCTGAAACGTTTCTGCTCTCGAGTTCTAATACTTTTTGATCAAGATACAGCAGGTATTGATGCAGCAGTAAAAACAATGCCCATACTTGAAGAGTTTGAATTCACCTATCAAGTTATTACTTTGCCTGAGGGTAATGATCCGGCAGACCTTGTAAAAGAGGAAAAATCAGAAACATTGAAAAAATGTTTAAAATATCCTATAAATGGATTTGAATACCTTGTTAAAACTTTAGTTAATAGCTACGATGTAAATTTGCCGGAGGGAAAAGAATCCGTATTTCAAGAATTATTACCAGTTATTAAGAACACTAACTCAGAAATAAGAAAAGATGAATACTTGCGTAGAGCAGCAGAAACTTTAAGACTTGACGTACGTGTGATTTATGATGATTTTAATAGAAGACGAAAACCAGATAAGAGGAATAGTTTTTCAAGAGCCGCAAATCTTGAACAGGGAAAAGAAAAGAAGATAAAAAGAAATGCAGAACTGTATATCATGACTGCATTTTATGCTGATCCTAAACTTTTTAGAAAATTTCGTAATGAATTGCATTATGAAATGCTTAATGATGAGTTTTCTAAAGATTTATATGTAAATTTAGAGGATGCTTTCCGAAATGGTATTCAGGATATCGACATAATTATAAGTAGAATTAATAATCCTGATTTAAGAAATTTTATTATTGCGGAGCTAGAATCAAGTAAATATGCATCTCATTTAGAACAAATTATTCAAGATGGAATAAATTCTATTAAGCGTAAGGAATTGATGCAAAAAAGAAGGGATATTGTTCAAAAAATTGCCCAGTTAGAGAAAAAGTCAGATTCCGGTTCTGTAAATGAAATACAGGAATTACTTTTTGAAAAAAAGTTTCTTGATGAAGAAATTGAAAAAATAAGGAAAATTATATGATGTCTAGTATTCTATCAGATCCTGAAGTTGTAAAACTGTTAGAATATGCAAAAAAGAAAAAACGCATTTCTTACGATGAAGTTAATGATTTGTTACCAGAGTATATCAATACCTCTGAAAGAATTGAGATGGTCATCGGCTTGATTGAAAAAAGCGGTGTCCAGCTTGTTGATGATGAGGAGTTGAAGGATGAAGCAGAAGAACTGCTTCCTGATTTGAGTATTGATTCTGATTCATTTGAAGAAAGTGATGATATGGAAATTACTTTAGATGATACCATTGAAGATGATGAAAATTCCAGTGAAATAGCTGATGATCAGCAAATGAGAGGTAAAAAAACGAAAAGAAAAGCCGATAAGAAAAAAAAGGTAATTATAAGTGATAAAGATGCCTCCATTGATGATCCAATAAGACTTTATCTCAGGGAAATTGGTAAAGAAAATCTTCTAACAGCTGAACAGGAAGTTGAGCTATCCAAAAAGATGGAAGAAGGGGAGACTATAATAAAGGAAGTTATAAAAACTTCCGGAATTCTCATAACTTCCATGTATGATATTCTTCAAAAGCTTTCCCGGAAGATAGAAGAAAAAGAACTGGACTTGACAAAAAAAGAGGTTTCTGAACTTTTTTCTGAGCAAAAAAGATTAAACCAAGGTTATAAAGAGCAACTTAAAGAAGTAAGCTCTCCAATTAAAGTGTATATTGATAAAAAACAGAAAGAAATTGATTCTGGAACAGATATTCTTCAAGAAGAAAGCTTTATAAAAAAGCGCAATCAACTTCTTAAAAAACTGAGCGGTATTGATTTACAGCAGGATGAAATAATTGATTTCACTGAGAAATTTTTAGCTACAGATACACGAATATTCGATTTAAAACACAAGAAGCAGGAGATTGAACTCCAGTTAGGAGTTTCTTCGGTAAGAGACTTACGTCAAATGGGAAGAGGCCTTGCTATACCTCTGAAGAGAAAAAAAATCGAAGAACAGCTTGGTATACCTGCAGAAGATATTAAGGAAAAAATTAAAAAGATTCAGCTTGCAGAAAAAGAGCTGAAGAATATTGAAAATGAGTTTGAAGATACTATAGAAGAAATAATAATTAAAGCTCGTGAAATCTCACGGGGGAAAATTATGATGAAGAATGCAAAAGACCGCTTAATTCAAGCAAATTTACGTCTAGTTGTTAGTATAGCAAAAAAATATACTAACCGCGGCCTTCATTTCTTCGATTTAGTTCAAGAAGGAAATATTGGCTTAATAAAAGCTGTAGAAAAATTTGAATACCGAAAAGGATATAAATTTTCAACTTACGCTACTTGGTGGATTCGACAGGCAATTACTAGATCAATATCTGATCAAGCTAGGACTATTCGTGTTCCCGTGCATATGATTGAACAAATAAATAAAGTAGTTCGTGAATCCCGGCAGTTAATGCAAGTCTATGGAAGAGAACCTTCAGATGAGGAAGTTGCAGAAAGACTTGGCTGGTCTCCCCAGCGTGTAAAAGCTGTTAAAAATGTAGCTCGAGAGCCTATATCCTTAGAGACTCCTATTGGTGAAGAGGAAGATTCACTTCTAGGTGATTTTATTGAAGATAAAGATGTTGAGAACCCTGCTAGTCAAACTGCATTTACCATTCTGCAGGAACAACTTCAGGATGTCCTCACAACCTTGCCTCCCAGAGAGCAGGAAGTGTTGAAAATGCGATTTGGGCTAGAGGATGGGTACTCCTTAACTTTAGAAGAAGTTGGATTGTATTTTGAAGTAACTCGTGAAAGAATTAGACAGATAGAAGCTAAAGCATTACGGCGTTTACGTCATCCTAAACGTAGTAGACGTCTTAAAGATTATGTATAATAAATAACATTCAGGAGAAAATACATGCAGGAAATTTATAAGCGGTTAAGAAAACTTCAACATATTCTATTTGAAAAATATAAAGTACAAGATGATATCAAAGAGATTCCTACCGTCATAGAGACAAATGAACAGGTTCTCAACCGTTCTAAGGAAAAATATCTTGAGCAGAATAATCGTTTGGAACGTGCTCGGGATAAAATAAAAAGTTTGAGAATTAGGCTTGATGATGCCGAGAAGAAGCGTGAGAATTATGAAAAACAAATGGATGTCATTAATACCCAAAAAGAGTATGAGGCATTAGACAAAGAGATAAAAGATGCTGCAGAGAAGGAACAACAGCTGAGAAAAGATATTCTGAATGAGGAAAAACACATTGAAGAGTTGACTGCAGAAATCGAAGATAGTGAAGAATTGATTGAAATCCAGGAAGATGAATTAAATAAAAGCAAAGAAAAGATGGAGCAGGATCTTCGTGAAAGACAAAGCCATCTTAAGGAACTTGAAAACGAGGAAAATGAACTTGTAGTAGATCTTGATAAAGATATACTGTTTAAATTTGAGCGAATCATAAAATCTAAATCCGGTGTCGGCATAGTTCCAATCAAGAATTCAGTATGTACAGGTTGCCATATGCAGCTTCCAGATCAGTTTGTAAATGAAGTGAGAATTGGAAAAGATTTTAAATTCTGTCCCTACTGCAGTAGAATACTGTATTATGAAGATGAACAGCCTGAAGAAGAACTTGCAGTTCAGGAAGAGGAAACAGGAAGTCTTTCAGATCTAGTTGATTTAGAAGATTTTGATGTTGAATAAATATATTTTTATGTAACGTGTAAAATAAATAGGAAATTATACTTGGGGAATAGTGTCAGTGTTCGCTTGAAATGAATAATATCATTTCAAGAGGAAAGTCCGGGCTCCATAGAACATGATGCCGGATAACTTCCGGGAGCCGTTAAAGGCTACAGATAGTGCCGCAGAAAACAAACCGCCGCTATGCGGTAAGGGTGAAAAGGTGAGGTAAGAGCTCACCGCTTGAGCTGGCAACAGCCAAGGCATGGTAAACCTCATCAGGAGCAAAGTTAAGCAGCAGTATTAATTGTTCGTTACAATACTGCGGGTAAACTGCTTGAACCCATTGGTAACAATGGGTCTAGATAGATGAACACATGAACAGAATCCGGCTTATGTAACTTTTCCCCTTTTTCAATGCTAATGAAATTAATACAGCCCTATAAAGACTTGCGTAGTACATTGTTGGACATCCCGCATCCCGCCCGTTATGTAGGAGGAGAGTATGGTGTTCAGAAAAAGTTGCAGAACTACGATGAAAAGTATCTGAAAGATAAATTTTTAGTAGGTATTTGCTATCCTGACTTATATGAAATAGGGATGTCAAATCTTGCTGTTAAGATACTCTACAATCAAATTAATCTCCTTAATAATTTTATATGTGACCGGGTGTTCACCCCTGATATAGCATTTTTTGAGTCTTTAAAAGAAAATAATATCTCTTTATATACCTTAGAAAACGGTATTCAGCTTCATGATCTTGATATTCTTAGTTTTACCATAGGATATGAATTGTCTGCTAGTAATATACTTATGACCCTGGAAAGCGGTAATATTCCTATAAAAGCTGCAGATAGAACTGAAGACCATCCAGTCATATTAGCTGGAGGCCCAGCTGTAACAAATCCAATTCCTTTCCAAGATTTTATTGACGCATTCTTTATTGGTGAAAGTGAAGATGTTTTTACGAAAACATTAAAAGACTTATATACTATTAGAAAACAAACAGAAAATTCAGGAAATCAGAGAAAAGAAATTCTCAAATATTTATCAGAACACGATAACTTTTATCTAAAAGGTAAGAAGAAAAAGACAATTAGAGCAGTTGATAACGATTTTTCTTCGAGGAAGCAGAAAAAAGATTATTTTGCTGTTCCTAGTTTGAAAACCATTCAGGATCATGGGGTTGTAGAAATCATGCGCGGTTGTCCTAACGGCTGCCGATTCTGTCATGCAGGCATTTTTTATCGTCCTTTTCGTCAGATAGACCCAGAAATTATCTTTGAACGAACCTATCAGCTCATCAACGATGGAGGTTATGATAATATAACATTATCTTCATTATCCTCAGGTGATTACGAGAATTTACATGAAGTAGTAAACGGACTCAACCAAGTATTTTCTGATGCACACGTATCATTCAGTCTGCCGTCACTACGAGTTACTTCATTTACGCTCCCTCTGCTTGAGGAAGTTTCTAAAGGCAAAAAAAGTGGTTTAACATTTGCTATAGAGACTCCATCAGAAAAAAACCAGCGTTCAATTAACAAGGCCGTATCAAAAAAACAGATTTTAGCAATTTTACAGGATGCAAAAAATAGAGGATGGCAGTCAGCAAAATTTTATTTCATGATTGGTTTGCCTTTTGAAGATCTATCTAAAACTGCAGATGAAATTGTTTCCTATATTTCTGAAATTAAACGGACAATAGGAATAAAAATCAATGTAAATATTGGCACATTTATTCCTAAACCGCATTCCATCTTTCAATGGGCTGGTCAATTATCGGCTGAAAAAGCACTAAGTATTTTACAGGATATTAAACATCGTTTTCACGGTACTGGTGTTAAGATTAATTATCATGATCCATATATTTCCCAGTTGGAAGGATTGATCAGCAGGGGAAACAGCAGGGTAGGTGCAATTATTGAAAGGGCGTATAAACTTGGAGCTCGTTTAGATGCTTGGAATGAATATTTTGATAAAACAATTTGGCAGCAGGCTATAGAAGAAAAGGGATTCAGCATTCAAGAGTTTTTTCAAGAGAAAAAAATTGACAGTGCATCTCAGAATAATGCTGCGTTGCCTTGGGAACATATAGATTTAGGAGTTCACCCCACATTTCTTAAAAATGAGTATCAAAAAGCTAAGGATGGTTTTTTTACTTCTATTTGCAGTTCATATCCTTGTGATCATGCTTGTGGAGCTTGTAATACGAAAAACCACATTGTTAAATCGCATATAAGTCCGGAAAAGATGCATAATCTAAAAGAAATATATGCAAATAAATTACTCAGCCCATATCAGGAAAATAAAGTTGAACAAAGATATCTTGTACGCTTTGAAAAAACAGGAAATAGTATTTTTCTATCCCATATTAATGTTTTGAATGTTTTTGAAAAATTTTTTCGTAGGAGCAGAATTCATCTTGCGTATAAAAATGGTTTTAATCCGAAACCGAAAATTACATTTGCCCATCCTTTAAGTCTCGGGCTTGAAACACTTAGTGACTATATGATGTTTTCCAGCAAAGCAGAGCTTGACTGTAATGATGATGCATTGATAAAACATCTTAATAAAAACCTTCCTGAAGGTATTCGTATTAAACAAATGTTTAAAATCAACAATCAGAAAAAAATATCGCTCATGGAAATGTATGGAGGAAGTATATATTCACTAAAAGATAATCCATGGGAACTGCAGAATAGTAAAAAACAAGATAGTATTCAGGATATTTTAAGACTTATTATAGAATTTCCAAATGTGAAGCAAATTGAAAAAAATGACGGAAGAGTAATTGTAAAAGTTGATAAAAACATGCCTGGCCAGAAAGATTTATTAAAAATCGGTGCAGAATTTTTAGAGAAATATACTTTCATAAAAATATTTGAGCCCATACGCTTAGATACCCTAGATAAATCTGGTGACTCGTTTTCAGAACTTTATAAAAAGTTTTCCTAGGCTGCAAATCTGTAAACAATTCCTTTTTACATTTTATTTTCTTTTTTTATTTTATTCCAAACGGTTTCCATAATATCCTGATTTTCTTTTTTCAGTTCAATTTCCTGATCATCCATATATTTTTTCATGGCATCAAATCTTTTCATAAATTTATTATTTGATTTATGCAAAGCTATAGATGGCTGTATTTTCAGATGACGTGATAAATTGACAATAGAAAAAAGTATATCGCCTAATTCTTCTTCAATTTCTTCTTTTATTCCATTATCAACAGCTTCTTTAAGTTCATGTATTTCTTCAGTAATTTTGGGTATTACTTCCTGAGACTCATTCCAATCAAAACCTTTTTTTGAAGCTTTTTTCTGTATTTCATAAGCTTTATCTAAAGGCGGCAGCGTTTTTGTTATATGTGAAAAAATTGATTCACTAGAACTTTTTCCTTCAATAGTCTCTTTTATTGAATCCCATAATTCAATAACTTCTTGTGAATTTTCTGCTGGAGCGTCCTCAAAAACATGAGGATGTCTTCTAATCAATTTATCACTGGTATTGTCTAATATATCATTAATCGCTATGTAATCATCTTCCTGATGCATGAGGCTGAGCATAGAAGCAACTAAAAACACATCACCCAATTCTTCGTGTGCATCCTGAACGTTTTTTGAAGTGCAGGCGTCAATATACTCATAGCTTTCTTCAAGAAGATTTTTATAGAATGGATTTATTGTTTGTTCACGGTCCCAAGGGCAGCCCTCAGGACTTCGAAGAATTGTTAAGATTTTTATAAGTCTATCAAAAGCATTTCCTGGGGTATCTGTTTTTTTTAAAATAGTATCTTTTTTTTCTTTTTCACTAAACATGAATTTTAAACTCCAAGTAAATATTTTTTATATATAAAAGTTAACAGAATATACATTATTTATAGTAATACAGATCTTAAAATTTTATTCAAATTCATTGATTGTGTAAGAATTAATATGTTTACGTTCTGTAGAATCAGATACCCCATCGTTTTCTCTCTTAACATAGTATTCAATAAAGAAATTAATAAAAACTTTATCTTCTATTGATATACCGGAAAAGTCATCTTCATCATCATATGTATTAAATGTATTTTCATTATTTCTATGTAATACAGCATGAGAAATACTTGCAGTATTAGTAATTTTATTATATGAAAACTCAAAACTTCCATCTTTAAAAACATCATTATAGGTTAAAGGAATTGCAGGTTTATCTGACATATCTCCAGTTGCGTTGTAGCAAAGAAAATATTCGTATGAATAATTTTGTGGATCGGTAAGAACTATATTTGAATAATTATAGTACACATTAAAACCGTCAGTATGAATAACATCATCACCATATATATGTTCACCATCAAAATTAATAAATACAGAAATTGAATCAATAGAATCTTCAACTGAATCTTCTACTGAAATCTCATATTCTCCTCTAACATACACAGGATCTTGAGGTAGTCCGCAGGAAAAAACAAAAAAAGAGAGCATCAATACAAATAGAATCGGGTTACCCTTACCTATCCGTACCATACTCTCTTCTCCTCACTATTCAAAAAAGCAGTTATGATTTTTTTATTAATTCTCCTCAATTTCAATACTAATGATACGAGTATTTGCCAGATTTGACCATTCGCTATCAGGAGAAT
>JAIPFU010000026.1 GCA_021736505.1 Spirochaetia bacterium
TTTTGTACCATTCATACAGAGAAATTCCATCGAGTTATTCCTGCAAAATATTCGAGAAAACATTCCTATGTAACAGTATAATAACCACAGGAGAGATTTTGGAAGATACGAAAAAAACGAAGATGTTTACAGATTTAGGCTTATCACAGATTGTGCTGGATGCTGTAAATAAAAAGGGCTTTGAGGAGCCGACAGCCATACAGTCTATGACGATTCCAGTTATGCTGAGGGATGATACGAATATTATTGCCCAGGCGCAGACAGGAACGGGGAAAACCGCAGCTTTTGGTCTGCCCCTCATCGATATGATCAATACAGAGGACAGAGCTGTTCAGGCGCTGATTCTGGTACCCACCAGAGAGTTGGCGATTCAGGTTTCCGAAGAGATTCATTCCCTTCGCGGGGAGCGGGATCTGAAAATTGTGCCCATTTACGGGGGGCAGTCCATTGACCAGCAGCTCAGGAGACTGAAGAAAGGGGTGCATATTGTTGTTGGTACCCCGGGCCGGGTAATTGACCATTTGAATAGGAAGACCCTCAAACTTGGGGGGATAGAACATTTGATTCTTGACGAGGCAGATGAGATGCTCAACATGGGCTTTATCGAAGACATGGAAGAGATTATGCAGTATACACCGGAAACGAAGCGGACCCTGCTTTTCTCTGCTACCATGCCCCAGAAGATCAAAGCTCTGGCGAAAAAATATATGGACGGCTACGAGCTGATCACCGCAAAAAAAGAGCAGCTGACGACGAACCTTACGGAGCAGATTTATTTTGAAGTGAAGGGGGGCGATAAATTTGAAGCCCTCTGCCGGATCATCGATATGGAGGATGAATTTTTCGGGTTGATTTTCTGCCGAACGAAAAATGATGCCGATGGCGTGGCGGCGCATTTGATCGACCGCGGCTACGATGCTGAACCGATTCATGGTGATATCTCCCAGGCGCAGCGGGAGCGGACTCTGGACAAATTCAAGAGAAAACGCATCAACATTCTGGTGGCAACGGATGTTGCAGCCCGGGGAATTGATGTCAGCAATCTGACGCATGTGATTAATTATTCCCTGCCCCAGGATCCCGATGCTTATGTCCATCGTATTGGAAGAACCGGGCGTGCGGGAAAAGAGGGGACAGCGATTACCTTCATCACTCCCAGCGAGTATCGACGGCTGATGTTCATCCAGCGGATGGCAAAGGCGGATATTAAGAAATCCACGGTGCCGAAGGTGAAGGATGTCATCAAGGCAAAAAAACGGAAAATTTACGAAGAGCTTTCATCCATTCTTGATGGTGAAATTGATGAAAAATATAAAACCTGGGCGGCAAAGCTTCTGGAGGATAGATCTCCGGAGGATATTCTTGCGGCGGTTCTGAATCATAGTTTTGAGGCGGAATTGAATCCTGGTACCTACGGGGAGATTCAGGATGTTTCCGGTCCTCCGGGACGCGACAACGACGCTCAAAGAGGCGGAGGCAGCCGAGGCAGGGGGGATTCTCAGCTGGACAGGCAGGGGAAGACCCGTTTGTTTGTTGCTCTTGGACGAAAGGATAAGATTGATGCCCGCAAACTGGTTGAATTGGTGCTGCAGACGGTTCCTATGGATCAAAAAGAGATTAGCGACGTCCAGGTAATGGATAATTTCTCCTTTATTACCGTGCCCTTCGATAAGGCTGAAAAGGTAGTTATCGGTTTTCGTGCTCAGGGCAAAGGTCAGAAACCTCTGATTACACGAGCAAAAGGGGGAGCCCCAAGGGGTCGGAGCGGAGGCAGTTCCGGCGGCTGGAGCGGAAAAAACAGACGACCGAGTCCGAAGGGCGGTTCAAGGGGAGGCTATAAAGGGAGTCCGAAGGGAAGTCCGAAAAGCGCCCCGAAGGGGAAAAAGGTTTATAAAAAAGGGACTTCAAAACGAAGTAAAGCCTAAGCATGCAAGTAAAGCCTAAGCATGCAATTTTTCCCAATTTCGAGTAGAATATTTATGGCGGCACAAAGTTTGTGCCGTTTTTTAATACCTGTGTATAGGATTTATAGTGACTAGAAATTATTGACTTTAGTAATTATAGTGATTAAAAATTGTAGTTATTAGGAATTGTAGTTATTAGGAATTGTAGGAAAAAAATTCAGGAGACAGTCATGATTGTAACAACCACCCCGACTTTAGAAAATAAGACGATACGTGAGTACTTAGGAGTTGTAACGGGAGAAGCAATTCTCGGTGCGAATATTTTCAAGGATTTCTTTGCCGGAATCCGGGATATTGTCGGCGGCCGTTCAGCTGCCTACGAGGATGAACTGCATCGCGCGAGAACCATAGCTTTTCAGGAACTGGAAGAAAAAGCTTCTGCCCTCGGAGCAAACGCCATTGTAGGGATCGACATAGATTATGAAACCGTAGGCGCTCAGGGCGGGATGCTGATGGTAAGTGTTAGCGGTACCGCCGTGGCAGCAGAATAGCAGCGGTGAGCAGCAGAAATACCAAAAGCAATAGTAACAGTAATCCCAGCAGCAATTACAGCAGCAATAGCAATAGCAATTACAGTAACAGTTGCAATAAAAAATATATCAGCAGCAACAAGCGTAACGTCAGTTTCTCATTGAAGCAGGAGAGATCATGAGACGAAGTGACAAGGAAATAACAGATACTCAAGAGCTGCATGATATTCTTAACTCAAATACCGTTCTCCATCTGGCGCTGACCGATGGGGACCAGCCCTATATTGTTCCCATGAATTACGGATTTACCGGAAATGTTTTCTATCTGCATTCAGCTCTGAAGGGGAAGAAGCTTGATATTATACAAGAAAATCCACGGGCAGCTTTTGAAGTTTCAGACTCTATCGAGTTGATTCGCCTGGATTCTGCCTGCCTCTTTACTACCCATTACCGTTCGGTGACCGGCTTTGGAGAAATCCATTTTGCTGATGCTTACGAGGAGAAAAAGCGTGGTCTGGAAAGCATTCTGTTTCAGCACACCGGATCTGCGGACTGGGAACTACCCAGAAAAGGAATCGATGCTATCTGTATTCTCAGGTTGGATATTAGCTCCATGACAGGTAAAAAATCCGGAAATGCCCGCTCTTAGTAAAATTTGAGTTGAAATAGCAGTTCTCAGTAACCCTCAGCTTCTTAAATTTAAAAAAATTATTGATAACTTTCTCTTGACAAGATGTAATTTTCATTCAATACTTTGTTTGTACGGAGAGCAAACAAAGTAGGAGTATATATGCCGCATATACCATTCAGTAAACAAACCGGGGATATGGAACTGGCAAAGAAGATTAACCTCGGGCATATTATAAATGAACTTAAATGCAATGGCCCTCAATCCCGAGCAGAACTATCAAGAAAAGTTGGTTTATCTCGTTCTACATGTTCTTTTTTGGTAGAAGAGCTGCTTCGGCGTGATCTTATTCGTGAAGGGGGAAAAGCCGATTCCTCCGGAGGCCGGAAACCTGTACTTGTTGATCTGAATTATGATGCCGGTAAGGCAATCGGTATTAAAATAATGGCTGGTTCAATCACAGGAGCTTTAGTAGATCTGTCTGGAAAAGCTCTGAGAATCAGGGAGAAAACATTAGCGGCAGAAGCCCTTTTTGAAGACTATATAGCTGAAATTATTGAAATTGTGAAGCTTCTTTCCGGAGATCTGAATGAAGAAAATGAAACGGACAATGTTATTGGTATTGGAATTGGTATGGGAGGGAGAATCGATTATCAGAAAGGAATTCTGATAGAAAGTTCAATACTTCCATGGAAAAATAAAGCCATTGCAGAAATTATTTCTGAAAAAACCGGCTTGCCCGTATATCTGGAAAACGATGTTAACACTTTCACCCTTGGTGAAAAACACTTTGGAGCCGGAAAAACATACAGCAACTATGTCTGTATTACCATTGGGCAAGGGATCGGTGCAGGTATGATTGTTGACGGAGTACTATATAAGGGCGGCCACCATGGGGCAGGTGAATTTGGTCATATCAAAATTGTACACCATGAAACTTCCAGAATATGCAGCTGCGGAGAGCATGGCTGTCTTGAAGCCTATTCATCCACTCCGGCTATGTTGGATACGGCAGAAAAGGAATTTGGAAGAAAAGTGGGGTTGAATGAACTTATGGAGATGGCAGAGAAGGGGAATTCTCCAGCAAAAAAGATTTTTTCTGATGCTGGATATTTTCTAGGCCTAGGACTCTCAAACATCATTAATTTTTTTGATCCGGAAATAATTTTTATTGGAGGTGAGGGAACCGTCTATGCGGATTACATTTCTGAAACCGTCAATAAAGCGGTTCAGGAAAACTGCGTTTATCATATAGATGAATTAATACCGATAACCTACCTGCCCTACGAATCTGACCTTTGGGTGAGAGGGCTGGCAACTATGGTAATGATAGAACGTTTGGAAATACTGCTGTAAAAGGCTTGTAATAAAGAATTATGGAGAGATAAGTAAGTGGCAGACAATAAAAGAATTCTCTGGGCATTAATATTTCTTTCACCAGCCCTGCTGCTTTTAGCGGTATTTTTGCTTGGGCCGGTTTTAGCATCAATCGTTTTGGCCTTTCATGAATGGGATCTCTTAACGCCTCCAACGTTCATCGGATTCAAAAACTTTACTTACCTTGTTACTGACCCGGATTTTACAGCAGCATTGAAGCATACTCTGTCATTTATCATAGGCTATACACCATCGGTTATTATTCTCGGTCTGATAACAGCATTGATTATGAACCAAAAAATACCTGGACGCTCTATCCTGCGGGCTTTTTTCTTCCTTCCAGTGGTATCTTCCTGGGTTGCAGTTGCTCTGTTGTGGAGGTGGCTGCTGAATCCTAAATTCGGCTTAATAAATTTTATCCTCGGTCTTGCAGGAATTACTGGACCATCCTGGCTATATGATCCCAATTGGGCTATGGAAGCTATCATTATGACCAGTGTCTGGAAAGACATCGGGTTTGTTATGATGATATTTCTCGGAGGACTGCAGAATATTCCAAGGAACTACTACGAGGCGGCTTCAATTGATGGAGCAGGACCGCTTAGGAGAGTTACTTCTATTACTATTCCCCTTCTTTCGCCAACGACATTTTTTGTTCTTACCATATCTCTGATTAACTCTTTTCAAGTATTCGAGCAGGTTTGGGTTATGACGCAAGGAGGTCCGGCTGGGGCAACAACCGTATTGGTTCAACAAATATATCTTTATGCCGCACGTTATGGAGAAATGGGGTATGCATCTGCACAGTCAATAGTTCTTTTTCTCCTTATATTTTTGGTAACCGTATTTCAAATGAAATTCCAAAAGAGATGGGTGCACTATGAGGAATGAGTCATATGTTTTTATAAAAGTAAAACAGATATTAGGCTGGGGGCTTACCATAGTCATGGGGTCTACCATGATTGTTCCTTTTTTATGGATGATATCTACTTCTTTAAAACCAGATACCTATTTGCTGGTATTTCCTCCCCGTTTTTTTGAGCCTGGTATGAGCCTGCAGAGCTACTATGATTTATTTTCTCTTTTTCCTATGGCAAAAATGTTTATAAACAGTGTTATAGTAGCGGTCTCTGCTACATTGGGACAGCTGATTTTTTGTTCCATGGCAGCATTTGCTTTTTCCAGAATACCATTTAAAGGAAGAGAGGCACTTTTCCTCCTTTTTCTTGGAACACTGATGATTCCCATGCAGGTGATCATCACACCGCTATTTATTGAGATGCGTTATCTTGGTTGGGTTAATACCTATGCAGGGATTATTTTTCCTACCATGACCATGCGGATTGCATTTGGAGTTTTCCTTATGCGCCAGGCGTTTAATGCACTTCCAGCAGCTATAGAAGAGTCTGCAGTTATAGATGGAGCAAATCCGGGAATAATTTTCATAAGAATAGGAATTCCCCTGGTGAAATCTTCTCTGGCTACATTGTCTGTACTGGCTTTTATGGATTCCTGGAATGCCTTTTTATGGCCGTTACTGGTTATCCGGGATACAAATATGATGACTCTGCCCTTAGGGCTTGCTAATCTGCATGGAAGATACACGACGGAATGGAATATGGTAATGGCCGGAGCCGTTATTTCAGTACTACCTATTATAATTTGGTTTGCTGCAGCACAGAAACAGTTTATTGAGGGGGTTTCCCGATCTGGAATAAAAGGCTGAAAGCTCGGTTTATTCATTTTAGAAAAAATTTCAGGAAAGATTTGAGAAACGGAAATCACTAAGGAAAGTAAGAAAATAACTTCAGTAAGAAGTTGTAATATTTTAGGAGGTTTTTTTATGAAACGCTTATTCATGGTATGTGCCTTAGTCGCGTTAGCGGGAGGCATAATAATGGCAGCGGGAACGCAGGAAAAGGGGATAGAACCGGATAGCCCGTCCGAAATTGTCTACTACACCTTCTCCGCGTCCCCGAATTATATTGAAGAACTGGACAGCATCGTATCACAATTCAATGAGAAAGAAAAGGATATCACTGTGCGGGTAGAAACCGTTGGGTGGGATGACTATTTTACCAGGCTGGAAGCCCAGATAGCTGGAGGATCTGCTCCGGATGTGTTTGAACTGAACTATGAAAGTTTTGTGAATTATGCATCTAAAGGAGTTCTTCTTCCCCTGGATGCTCAAATAGCTGAGGATGAGGACTTTGATACTTCCATCTTTTCTTCCCGTGCTCTGGAAGCTTTTGCATATCAGGGTACGCAGTATGGTATTCCTGAAACATTTTCTACTTCGGTTCTCTTCTACAATAAGGATATGTTCGATAAGGCAGGACTTGAGTATCCGGATGCTTCTTGGAATTGGGATGACACAGTTGAAGCTGCAGAGCAATTAACTAATAAAGATGCTGGAATCTGGGGCTTGTATTCTCCTATACAGTTTTGGGAGTTTTACAAGAAAGCCGCACAAAATGGAGGAGAGCTGGTCAGTGAAGATGGTTCCTCAATAACTATTGATGCTGAAGAGAATGTTGAAGCCCTGGAACTTATGCTGAGTTTTCTTGACAGGGGAATTATGCCGAGGGAAGAGGAACTAGGCGGTGCTGCCAACGAACAGGCTTTTCTCGACGGAAAAGTGGCTATGCTTGTTTCAGGGATCTGGATGTTTGAAACTTTCAAGGATGCCGATTTTGATTGGGATATTGCTGTAGAACCTGGAATCAGCGAGAAGGCAACACACTTTTTTGCCAATGGACTTGCTGTTTCCCAATCCGTTGAGAATCCTGAAGCTGCATGGAAATGGGTAAAATTCTTTACTTCCAGCCCGGAGATGGTTTCAGTCAGAATGGAAAGTAACTGGGAATTGCCGGCTATACAGAACAAAGAGCTGGTTCAGAATTACTTGGAACGTACTCCGCCGGAAAACCGGGATGCCGTCTATGATTCTCTGGATTATGTTATAGTGCCTCCTGTTATTGAAAAACAAAATCGAATGCAGGATATCATTGGTAAAGCTATTGAAGAAGCTGTGCTGGGAACAAAGAGTGCTGCTGAAGCTCTTACTGATGCTGACCGGCAGGTGGAGCGACTGGTAGATTAATATCGTTGATGATACTGATAGAGATGCTCACCATCCCGTTTCTAATTCGTATAAATTTTACATGGAATGAAAAGAATGAAATGACTGCTGTGCTTCTCTGGAGTAATCCGGGGAAGACAGCAGGATATTCAAAACTATATGGAAATTTCCGGGATTGTGTCTGCATCAGTAAATACTTATTGGAGTTTTACATGGATTTACCTGAAAATCTATATAATGAATATAATCCGTATTCAGAAATATCACGATATCCCCTTGCAGAAGCTGAAAAGTACAGGGTGGAAAAAGCAGAAATCACGAAGCAGGTTCCAGGTTCTGTACAGTATACCTTGACTTTTTCGAATGGAGCAGCGATCCAGCGAACAATTAAGATACATGCTGATTCTGCGATAAAGCAAGATGCGAAAAAGCAAGATGCGGTAAAAGAAGACCTGGGAGATTATTTTATTCCCACTGTACAGGAAACGAGTGGCTGTGTCTCCCTGAATGAGGATGGCGCTTATCCTGATGAACAGGAAATTTTTCTTCGTAGAGCAGAAGGTGCTTATCCTCAATTTGCACTGCAGATTTTCTACAAAAGCCACCACAATGGATTTTACGGTTTCGGGGAACGATTTAATATCTGTAATCAAATGGGTAATATGCTGGATATTAGAGTTTACGAGGAGTATAAGGAGCAGCAGGCTAGTAGTCGTACATATTTACCGATACCGTTTTTCTTTACAGACATGGGATGGGGGATGTTTACCGAAACTGCAGAACGAGTTGTCTATGACCTTGATAGTGAAGGGAAGGGTGTCTGGAGCATTCTTATACCCTTAACCGAGTTTAAGGAGAGTGAGTCTTGGTATTTTGGAGCCCCAGCGGATATTATTTCTGCATTTTCATCGAATATACAGCAATTATCAAAACCCCCTTCATGGGCATTCGGACCATGGATGAGCAGTAATGAGTGGAACAGCCAGGAACGGGTGAAAAAGGAGATAGACCGTAGCAGAGAACTTGGAATACCCGCAAGTGTTGTAGTGATTGAAGCCTGGAGTGATGAGAAAAACTTCTACATTTGGAATGATGCTGAATTTACCCCTGTTTCCGGGGAAAAGTATTTGAGCAAAGCTGATTTTTCTTTTCCTGAACATGGTTTATGGCCGAATCCTAAAGCGATGATTGATGAAATCCACAGGCGGGATATGAAAATCATCCTGTGGCAGATCCCGGTTCTGAAGGCCCTTGATGAGCCTGAGCCGCAGAATACTGCTGACCGGGATTATATGATTGAGAAAGGCTATGCTCTTTATTGTGATAATGAAGGCGATAAAGCAAATTCAAAAAGTGCATCAGTAAGTGGAGATGAAAAGGAGAAAGTCAGCGGGAAATATGAAGTTTACCAGGTAAGGCCTTGGTGGTTTCCGAATGGCTATGTAATTGATTTTTCAAATGCTGAGGCGGCCGCCTGGTGGATGAGGAAACGGCAATATCTGCTGGAAGATTTTGAAATTGACGGTTTTAAAACTGATGGAGGAGAGCATATTTGGGGAGAGGATGTAAGAAATTCGCAAGGAGTCCGCGGACATGCTTTGGCAAATGTATTTCCTTCTCAGTATCTTTCAAGCTACTATAAGGAAGTTAAAGAAAGGCGGAATGGAGTTCTCTTCAGCCGTTCCGGATTTCTCGGCGCTGGATCAAGCCCAATGCACTGGACCGGAGATCAGAATTCAACTTGGGATGCCCATCGTTCCGTGCTGACTGCAGTAATAAATGCTGGTTTATCAGGAATTCCCTTTATTGGTTGGGATATCGGTGGTTTCAGTGGTCCTATACCGGATGCAGAATTATATATCCGGTCCGCCCAAATGGCGTGCTTTGGTACAATGATGCAGTATCATTCCGAAAACAATGATCACAGAACGCCCATAATTGATCGAACTCCATGGAATATCGCTGAGCGGAGTAAGAATCCAGCAGTAATTTCAATTTATCGATTCTATGCCGAATTGAGAATGAGTATGATCCCCTATTTGGACCATATTGCTGAAGAATGTGTTCGGGAGCATCTTCCTATGATGCGCCCGCTGCTGCTGGAGTATTCTGAGGATCAGGAATCTTGGGAGATTTTTGATGAATATCTTCTGGGTCATGACATGCTTGCAGCTCCCATTTTTGAAAAACATGCTGTTGGAAGATCTGTATATCTGCCACCCGACAGGTGGATCGATATTTGGACAGGAGCAGTATATGAAGGAGGCAAATCGTATTATTGTGCAGCTCCCTGGGAAATGATTCCTGTTTTCATTAAGGAAGGAGCAGAGATGCCCTTTCCTATACCTTTAGATGCTAAAAAGCTTCGTGCAGAGGGGAGCAGTGATGTCTGATTTGTATAAAGAGAGTATTGATTTCTTAAAAAACCAGCAATTTGATAATGGTGCCTGGTATGCTTCCCCGAACTTTGCTCCTTATCGGTACTGCTGGTTCAGGGATGGTGCCTTTATCTCTCTTGCGATGGAACGTTCCGGGAATTCTGCAGCTGCAGAGAAGTTTCATCGCTGGGTTCTTGAAATACTGGCACAGAAAGCGGCAATAATGGAACAAGCTGTTTCATATAGTAAAAATAGGAGGGACGTCAAGGAAGTTCCGGAAAATTTGCTGCTTCATACACGCTACCGAGCTGACGGCAGTGAAGGAGATATGTTCTGGGAGAACCATCAGCTTGACGGGCTGGGTACTTGGCTGCACATCCTTGCTGATTTTTATAGTAAGAGCACAAATGACATGAAACTGTCTGACCGGGACATCAGCCTTATTGATTCCGCTGCTGACTATTTGGAAAATCTCTGGATGTATCCATGCTATGATCTCTGGGAAGAGTATGGAGACAAAATCCATTTCACTACCCTTACTGCTGTACATGCAGGGTTGAAAGCTGCTGCTCTTCTGACTGGTAAAAACCGTGATGCTCCCTGTCGTGCAATTAAGGGGTACATAAACCAATTTTTTGTAAAGGACGGGCATTTTATAAAATTCCAGGGAGATAATCGGGTTGATGCGGCTATGATCGGAGCTGTTGTTCCCTATTCTCTTTTTTCTGAAGATCACCCGTTAATGATGGAAACAATGAGAAAAATCAGGAATGAACTCCTTGTGAATGGCGGTATACATCGGTATAGTAACGATACGTATTACGGGGGAGGTCTCTGGCTGCTTCTTTCAGCATGGTTGGGCTGGTACGATGTTTTAACGGACAATACGAAAGAGGCTGATTGTATTGAAGAGTGGTTAGAAAAGCACGCCGACACCGCAGATGGAGCGCTGCCTGAGCAAGTAGATGATCATCTGAACGATCCTGAAAAACTTTCGTACTGGGAAAAAAAATGGGGAAAAAGTGCTGATCCCTTATTATGGTCTCATGCCATGTACGTACTATTTATACATGCCCGTCAGAATTCTTGATGAGCTGTTCTGTATTCTGCTATGCTTCTATTATACGGCATTCGGAAATAAAGAGAAAGGAGAACTCATGCTTGTTGATGTACATGCCCATTTTGATCAATACCATGAACAGCTTCAGGAAGCTTTAAATCAGCTGGAGGAGTACTCCATCAATACAATTGCTGTATCCATGGATACGGCAAGCTACGAACGTACTTGTGAAATAGCTGAAAAGAGTCCACGCCTGCTTCCAGTATTCGGAATTCACCCATGGGAGGCCTACCGATATGCAGGAGCAATAAAAAACGGCAAAAAAGTGGAGAAACCCGAAAAGAACGGAAAAATCATTGAACAAGGCGAGCTTGAGGAGCACCTTCGGCAGACACCCATGATTGGTGAGGCGGGTCTGGACTTTCATTGGGTTCGCGAAAGGAACCGTTGGGAACAGCAGATTGCGGTATTTTCGTTCCTCTGTGAATGGGCCGGGCGTCATGGTCTCCCTATGAACCTTCATACAAAGGGGGCTGAGCAGGAAGTTCTTGATATACTCCGGAAGTATGCTGTTGAGCGCTCCATTGTGCATTGGTACTCCGGCCCGGTGGAACTGATAGAAGCGTATCTTGATGCCGGCTGCTTCTTCAGTATCGGCTGCGAAGTTATCACATCAGAACATATTCAGAAAATCCTCCGCCGTATTCCCCTCAGCAGGCTGCTGCTGGAGACCGACAATCCGGGGGGCTATGAGTGGCTGTACGGAAAGATCGGCATGCCGAGGCATTTGTATGATACTTCCGTAATCGTTTCAGAGCTGTTGGGAGTTCCTCATGATGAACTGGAAGAGCAGCTGATGGAGAACTGGGAAGGTTTCGGTATCTCTTTTAAGCAAGAGTAAAGCCGAAGGAGATATAGAGAAAGTTCAGGAAGTTCGGGAGGCGTAGAAGCTGCTGGGGATGTAAGATTTCTACACAATAAGAGGGTTTTTTTGCCGGAAAGGTGAACAAGATCACCAAAAATAATAAAAATTTGGTTATTTTTCACTTTACAAAACGAAAAAATGGATTTAATCTGTGTTTATAGATCATAATACATGATTGTAGGAGGAGAATAGGTGAACAAGATCACTATTTCAGATGTAGCAAAACACGCGGGTGTTTCAAAAACTTCGGTAAGTTATGTACTTTCAGGAAGCAAGCGGCTTAGCGAAGACGTGGAGAAGCGAGTGATGCAGGCGGTTGATGAATTAGGGTATACCCCGCCTGAACCTACCCGGAGACTGCAGAAGAAAGCTCCGAAAATTCTGAATTTCTGTCTTCCCCTGGAAAAAGGGAAGATAAGCGATGACCCGTACTATATCCCCCTTATCGAGGGCGCCATGGAGTATGCTGCCTCGGAGGGCTATCATGTGATGATCACCCGACTCACCCAAGGAGACACAGCGGCTGAAAAGATGTTTTATAGGAGCTTTGATTTTGCAGATGGGGTCATACTGTGCAATCTGCAGCAGGATCATGTATACGAGCAGGCGCTGATTGAACATAAGATTCCCTATGTGGTGAACGGAACACCCGACAGCATTGACACGAAGTACTTTGTGGATGCAGATATCGAAGGCATCGGCTATAAGGCGGCTATGTATCTCCTGAAAAAGGGACATACGCACATTCATTATATCAACCTTGCGGAGCATCTTGTTCAGAGCCGCCAGCGCTTGAGCGGCTTCAAGCTAGCCCACGAGGAGTACAGTATTCCCTGGCAGGATGAACGCCACAGCTTCTGCAACGTGAGTATGCAGGATGCATATGAGTTGATGAAAAGTATACTTGAAAAACAAAACAATAAAATTACTGCCATAGTCACATCCAATGAAATTCAAGCCAGAGGAGCGGTTAAGGCCCTTCAGGAGCAGGGGGTGGACATCCCTGGTTCTATGGCTGTTGTAAGCATGGGGGGCGGTAATCTTGCAGAAATAGGGCATCCGAAGCTGACAACCATAGATTTTTCTCCCGAGAAGATTGGGCGTGAATCAGCAAAGATGCTTATTGAAGTCATTCAACGAAATAGAATAAGGCCGTCGCAGCTGATTGTTTCGGGTAAATTAATTGAACGGGAATCCACTTGATCGGGCATTAGGAAGGCGAGAAATTTAGCAGAAACAAGTAAGGACGAATCTTTTGGATTTGTTTGTTTGGTGTATTTTGCTGATGTTTCAGCTGACGAAAATCGATGGCGAAGGCATCAGCATAAAAAATAATGAAAGGAGTAAGACTATGAGTATGATGAGAAAAAGTTTTGTATTTGGTATCGTTCTCCTGCTCTGTTTTTCGGGTGTAGTGACCGCCCAGGGGCAGAAAGCAGAAGAAGAGGGACCAATTACATTGACGGTTTGGAACTTTAAATATGCCGAGGAAATTGCGGGGCAGGCTTTCCGGGAAATGGATGAACTGTTTATGGAACAGAATCCAGATATCAAGATTGAGCATGAAGCGCAGCCTGAGTCGAATTATTATCAGATGCTGCTGTCGGCTTTTTCAGCGGAGAGTGAACTGGATGTTTTTCTGACACATACGGATCAGAGGGCTTGGGAAATTGCCGAAGCTTTTTATGTACTGGATGATGCGATCGAGGACAGCATGTCGGATTATGCTCCTTCAGCGCTGCGGGCATGTTCCGGGGAGAACTCTGCTGATTCTGACATACGGATTCTTCCGCTTACAGCGCAGGGTCTAGGTTTTTACTACAATAAGGCGCTTTTTGAGGAGGCGGGTTTGGATCCTGAGCAGGCTCCTTCCGATTGGGATGACTTTCTGGAGGCGTGCGATGCTTTGGATGAAGCGGGGATAACTCCTGTCGTTATGGGAAACCAGGGCAGTACCTTCAGCATCGACTTTACCTACCGCGTTATTCTTGGAACCCTACTTGGGGAAGATGGAATTGACGGCTTTGCCGACGGATCAACAGATTTCACGGATCCTGAGTTTGTACAGGCTACGGAGATGATTAAGCAGCTGTATGATCAAGGGTATGTGAATGTAGAGAACGGTTCCATTCCCTATTTCATGGATGGTATCAATGAGTTTAAGAACGGTAACGGCGGATTTTTCTGCGGTTTGACTTCAGATATTGCCCACTGGAAGGATTTCGGCACGGCTTTAGGCTATGAAAATGTCGGCTACTTCCCTGCTCCTGTTGCGGACAATGCGGATTATCCTGATGCTCAGGTGAATCAGGGTGCGGGTATTGGTTTTGCAGTTACAAATTACAGCCCTCATGCTGAAGCTGCGGCAAAGTATGTTAAATTTATGACTTCCGGAGAGGCTGGTAAGATTTTCATGGATGCTGTTGGAGCTATCGTTCCCAATTCCACAATTCCTATGGATACTTCCAACCCCATGCTTATGGATATTCTTGACCGGATGAACAGTGATGCGGTTCCAGATTTTATGAACCGGGTTCCCGGGGGTATGGTGCAGGATTTTTACAACTTCACGAATTTGTACTTTATTGCTGAAGAGATGAGTCAGGATGAGTACCTGGAGCAAATCCAGAAGATTTATGAGAATCATTTGTAAGATG
>JAIPFU010000027.1 GCA_021736505.1 Spirochaetia bacterium
TCGGCAGAAAACTCTTCAGGGTCTTCACCATCTCCTGCCGGGTCGCCGTCGGGATATCCAGCGAGTGGGTCACCTTGTCTATCTGCTCATGCGCCGCCTTCAGCACCTCCGGGTGCCCGTGTCCCAGCGCCATCACTCCGGCTCCGCCGAACAGGTCGATATACACATTCCCGTCCGCGTCCTGGATTGTCGCTCCCCGTCCCAGCTCCATCGCCATCGGCATCCCTTTCGAATAGGAGACCGCACTGCTTTCGTTCCCGTCCTGATAACTCAATATCTCTTTCGATTTTGGGCCCGGCGGTACCACATTGATCTTCGGCGCTCCCGCTATCGATAATTTCCCGTATTCTTCATCTCGTTTCATCTCTTCTCTCCTTCGGTTTAATAGATATTAATCTTATTTAGTGTGTAAAAATGCTTTCGCTGCATAGTTCGTTGAAAACTGCATTTAATGTTAATTAATATTACTGTGTAAGTATATATTTAACTAATGTAATATATCTTACATCTTTTTTTAAAAGAGTTCAACACTTTTTTTGTAAATTTATCATACCATCAATTATTTTGAATGATATGGTTTAAAACATAATATTCTTTACATTAATTGCGTATTTACCTATATCAGTCTTTTTTTATCCGAATTAATGATTAAAGCATATTTTTTTAAGGTAAGCAGCCTCTAGCACACGTTAATTGCAGGGTTTCTGCAAATACTTGCACTGATAGATTTATTTGTTAGTCCGTGCTACACTTAAATATCTAAATGTATGTATCTGCACGTATAAGAAAAAATATATGAGGGAAGGGGGCTAACATGACTACATATACATCTATTATTCCTACCAAAAAATTTGGGCGTACCGGTCATCTCAGTACAAGAGCCATATTCGGAGCAGCAGCTTTTTCTGAAGTTACCCAGTACGAAGCTGACAAGACTTTTGAGCTGCTAAATTCTTACGGAGTAAACCATATTGATACCGCCCGGAGTTATGGCGACGCCGAGCTTCGCATCGGTCCTTGGATGAAAACGCAGAGAAAGGACTTTTTTCTAGCAACAAAAACCAACAAACGTACCAAAGAAGAAGCTCTACGAGAGCTGTATGAATCCCTTGAACGGCTTCAGACAGATTATATTGATCTTTGGCAGATGCATTTTCTTGTAGATCCGGGAGAATGGAATACTGCTTTGAATACCGGAGGAGCTATTGAGGCTTTTATAGAGGCCAAAGAAAAAGGACTTGTCCGCTTTCTTGGAGTAACCGGACATGGGGTTACAGCTCCAGCTATGCACATTCGAAGCCTGAATACATTTGATTTTGATACAGTGCTTTTCCCCTACAATTTTTTGATGATGAAAAACCCGGAATATGCCGAACAGACAAAACAGCTGCTTGAACTCTGCAGAGAAAAGAATATTGCCGTACAGACCATCAAATCAATTGCAAAAAGGGAGGCAAAAGAGGATGAGAAGGCCTATGCAACATGGTATGAACCACTTGCAGAAGAGAAAGCTATACGTAATTCAGTGCAGTGGGTACTCAAGAACTCTCAGGTTTTTCTAAATACCGCTGGAGATATACACCTTCTTCCCACCATACTGGAAGCTGCGAAGAATTTCACCGAGGGACCGACGGAAGAAGAGATGGAAACTATTACTAATGAATACAAGGTTGAACCCTTGTTTCACTAAATATCACTAAATATCACTACATTACAGCATTTTCTGAAGGAAAGTCTTTATTCGAGGGTGATCAGGATTTTTGAATAACTTATCTGGAGCAGCGATTTCGATAATTTTACCATCATCCATAAAAATGACTTTGTCGGAAACTTCACGGGCAAAAGACATTTCGTGAGTTACTATCAGCATGGTCATGTGCTCTTTTGCCAATGTCTTGATGACCTGCAGCACTTCCCCGATAAGTTCGGGGTCCAGAGCACTCGTAGGTTCATCAAAAAGCATGATATCCGGCTCCATAGCCAGTGCTCTGGCTATGGCTACCCGCTGCTTCTGCCCGCCTGAGAGAAAACAAGGATACACATCACGCTTGTCACTCAAACCAACTTTTGCGAGGAGCTGCTCACCTTTTTTTACGGCTGTGGCTTTCTCTTCTTTTGCCACAACAATGGGACCCTCGATGACATTTTCCAGAGCAGTCTTGTGGGGGAACAGATTAAAATTCTGAAAGACCATTCCCAGTTTTCTACACCTGTGCCGAATTACATGCTCTGATGGTCGGACTATTCCGCCATCAGCCTTTTCCCTAACAATCTCTTCACCTTCAATTGCAATAGTACCTCCGCTTGCCCGCTCCAGATGAATCAGACATCGGAGCAGAGTACTCTTTCCGGATCCGGAGGGACCGATGACAGAGAGGATCTCTCCTCGATGCACGGTAAGATCCAAGCCCTTGAGAACTTCAAGATCGCCGAATTGCTTTTTGAGATGTGAAACAGATATAATGACCGTATCGTCGCTCTTCAAAGATTCAGTCCTTTTCAAAGCCTCAGATGTTTTCAAAGCTTCAATCCTTTTTATAGTTTATTCATATACTGAATACTTTTTCTCCAGCCGCTTGAAAAACAGGACAACCCCGTAATTTAAAATTAAATAGATGCCCGCGGCAATGACAAAAGGGAGAATCGTAAAATCCCTGGCAACAATTTCCTTTGAATTTCTCAGAACCTCTCCAATTCCGAGAACAACTACCAGCGCTGTATCCTTAACCAGGGTGATTGCCTCATTTGCAATGGGCGGCAGGACCCGTTTGATAGTCTGCGGCAGAATAATTCTGATCATTGTCTGTCGGTAATTCATCCCCACAACCCTAGCGGCCTCATACTGCCCTTTATCGATGGACTGAATCCCAGCTCTAAAAATTTCCGTAAAATAGGCGCCGTAATTGATAATGAATGTCAGGACAGCAGCATTAAATCTTTCCAATCGTATACCGGGAAACAAAATAGGAATTCCGTAGTAGACAAAGAAAAGCTGCAGCAGCAGAGGAGTTCCCCGAACAACGGATGTGTAAATTTCCATAAGTCCCCGAAGCAGACTTATTTTTGATGTCTTCGCCATGGCTGACACAAAGCCTAAGGGAAGGGAAAAGAGAAGCGTATAGAGAAAGAGCTGTAAGGTAATGGTACAACCCTCAAGGATGTACCAGGTTGACTGCAGTAAATAATCCATCAGCCGCCTTTATGTTGAATTGCAATAAGAGTAATATAAAAACTTTAATTCAGTTTTACAGTACAATCATTTTTAAAGATACATCCGCTGACAAAAGAACCAGCGGATGTATGCTGTTTCTATCTGTATACTACGCCTTAACGGGGAAGCAGGATATCTTCTTCAAACCATTTGTGTGAGATTTCAGCTGCAGTTCCGTCTTCGATCATTTCGTCAAGAATTCTATCAACTTCAGCGGCAAAAGCCTTTTCACCCTTTCTGAAACCAATTCCATACTCTTCAGCTGCAAAAAAGTCGCTAGCCACATCAAAAACACCAGGCCGTTTTGAAATATAGTAGCGCCCAAGTATTTCATCAACAACAACCGCATCAATTCTGCCTACTTCAAGATCCATCAGAGCCTGCACATTATCCTGATACTTGAAAAGTTCTTCAAAGGTTTCCATGGTATCCATATCCGAGCGTACTGCATCTTCAGCGCTGCTTCCCAGCTGAATCCCTACATTTGCACCATCCAGATCTGCCTTCGTATCAATTCCTGAATCTTTCTGCACAATAACAATCTGACGGTTGGCAATATAGGGTTTTGAGAATTCAATCTTCTCCATTCTCTCATCTGTAATGGTTAAGCCGTTCCAAATTACATCAATATCCTTGCTGTTCAGGTCTAAGATTTTCGCATCCCAGTCAATCGGCTGAAGTCTCAGGTCCACACCCATTCGGGAAGTTACTTCCTTTGCTAAGTCAATATCAAAACCTACAATTTCTCCATCATCACCGCGGAATCCCATGGGAGGGAAACTGTCATCCAAGCCGAGAACAAATTCCCCTTTATCAAGAATATAGTCCAGGGAATTATCACCACCCTCCATCTCCTGAGCACCCGCAGCAAAAATCAGGGTACTTCCAACAAACAGTAACATTGCCAGTAAGCTTACAGTCTTTTTCATGTAACTCTCCAAGTTTTAATTCGTTTTACTTCAATAAAGAAACATAGCTGTAAAAAAAGTAAAAACATGCTAAGTTAAGCATGCGCAACCTTAAACAGGAAGAATCCTTATTCAGTACGTTAGTATTGGTATTGAGTATATGTAAGGAGAGGGTTTTTGTAAATACAATGAGCATTTGAAAATACCAATTACATTGGGGAAGCAGCAAAGAAACTGCTAAGAAAACAGCAAAGAAACCGGGATGGGAAATAGCAAAAAAATGATACCCGCTATTCAGGCTATTCAGGCTATTCAGGCTATTCAGACATGCAGGCATACAGACATTTTCCAGACATACTTTCTATAGGAGGCCGTTGTGGCAAAAAAACGCAGAAAAAGTCCGTTAATTATTATCATCTTAGTCTTATTCTATGGAGCTTACAGCTATTTCGACCTAGATAGATATATCCCCCTGAATGATACACTCTCAGCAGTTTTGGATACATCATTCGGAAATCAGTCAGTCTCACAAGGGGCTGCTCAGCAGAGGGATTCAACACCACAAGAAACCCTCTCCATGGAGAACTCATCCGCGATTTCTGAAGCAGGCACATCAGCAGACTCATCAGTAAACCCATCAGCAAACTCAGCCGTGGATGACGACCTGCTGCATTTCGCCACGTGGAATGTACGAATTCTTTCCGACAACAGCCGTGACGATGAAGAACTGAAGCTCATTGCCGGCATCATGGATAACTACGAATTCATTGCCGTCCAGGAGCTGCGGGATACCAAAGTTCTCGACAGACTTATGGCAATGCTCCCCGAAAGCTACACCTACATCGCATCAGACCCCGTAGGCAGAGGCGTTAAAGAGCTCTACGCGTACATCTACAATTCCCAAGTCGTCTCCCACAGCGACAGTTCCTACCTCTATGACGACTCGAAGGACATATTTATCCGTGAACCTTACATCGCCGACTTTCAGGCAGGAGAATTCGACTTCACCGTCATCACCATGCACTCGATTTACGGAGACTCCATCAGCGATCGACGTATGGAAGCTTCCTACATGGATAGCGTAATTCTTGAAGCAGACAGCAGAGATCCGGACGAAAAGGACATTATCCTTACAGGGGACTTCAACCTCCCCGGGGACGACCATGCTTGGGATATAATCGGCTATACTGCCCTGGTATCGCCGGAACAGAAAACCACCATTACCGACACAAGCAGCTATGACAACATCTGGCTCAGCGAAGAACACACCTACTCCAGCGAATTCCACTCCTTTGATACCGTTTATCGCTTTGATGAGGAGTTATTCAATGACGACGATAAAGCGGCAAGCTTGGCCGTCTCAGATCATCGCCCAGTGTCCCTGTTTTTCAGGACTAATATGGATGATGACTAAGCGCTCGAGTTCCGCCGACAGCTGAATCTGATTTAGATGCTGCTGGAACGGATAATGGTAAAATTATCCCTGAATTCCGGATCCCTGGCAATATGGATATATTTGGGTTGACCGGACTGTACAATTCTGTGCTTATTAAAATGGCTCCAGCTTCCGGGTTGGAGAACAGAAACGATAGGCGCATCCAGTCGCGCGAACTCACAGCGCATCTGCTTGTAATCATTTATCGTCTGCTGCAGATAGGCATCAAGGGACCAGGCAAATTCTGAAACATCCAGTGCATCAGGATCCTGCTCGCTCCCTAGCTCAACCAGCAGTTCATACCGCGGCTTTCCATAATGTTCTGACCATTTCGCCTGCTGCTTTCTGCTGTTATTCGCCGTTTTGCTGGTGTTTTCATCGGTTTTTGCTTTTCCCTCTGCTTTAGCATCACCCTGAAGATTCGGATACCAGGGGATAAAGGTAAAACCGTTAACAGAAATTTTCAGCTCTTCGATAACATGCTCTACCGCGCGTACCAATTCCGGTTCATACGCAAGCTCACCCACCACGTTGAGAAAAAAGTCTCTTTGGTAGAATCGCAGCTTCGGCAGCCTGCCCTGAATCCCCGTAATCTCTACAATATCTCCTGTCTGATAGCGGTAGAGCCCTTCACTCGTGGTGATAATAATCCTGTACCGCTTCCCTTTAACAAGCTCATGGATCAGAGATATCTTTCCAGGTGTTTCACAATCCTCAAATTCAAAAAACGTATTATACACCGCCGGATAACCAGACACGTTGTCATTGCAGATTCCCAGGGAGATTCTTCCTTCACTGGCATTTATTCCTGGATCTCGAATAACTATATCCTTACCAATAACATCTATCAGCGTCTGCATGTAGATTTTGCTGGTTTCTGTCATAAAACAGTTGGCCATATGCAGTTTCGGCCAGATACGCGAAGGTATCGGCTCATCAAGCTGGCGGAGACGCTTAGCCCGGCGGGGATTAACAGCGCCGATCTCATCAAGCAGGGATTCCCAGTTTTCTTTGATGTAATCAAAAAGAAGCAGCACTTCTATGGGAGTTGTGAAACCAAGATGCGTAACGTTCTGCTGAAGGGCATGAAAAGCCATGGCGTGAATTTTTCTATCATAATCCATCTCATTAAAGACTTCTATGGGAATAGCCAAGCGCTTTTTCGCCCACTCCGGCCCCTTATACATTAGATACCCCGAAATACTGCCGTAGGGGATCCCACCCGAGGTCGTTCCTTCAAAATAGGGACCGGCAATATAGAGAATTTTGCCGAGAACCTGCTTCATATGCCCCTTCAGGGCAAGACGCATCCAGAGCAGCAGTTCCGTGTTGAGGGAAGAGATCCTCTGCTTAGTAACTGGAATCAGCTTTATACCACTTGTGGTTCCTGAGGTTGAAGCAAAATACTTAACCGGTTCCTGGGTCAGCACCTGCTGTTCCCCCGCCTTCAGGCGCTCTATTTCAGGAATGATATCTCCGTATTCGATAACGGGAACCTGCTGCTGATACATCTCTATTGAATCAATTCCGCCAAAACCGTAGCGGTTTCCGTAGACGGTAAATTGATTTTTTTTGAGGATACGCATCAGCGTTTTTTTCTGTACTTTTTCAGGACTCTTAAAAGCCTGTATAAATCGTTTCGTGTTTACAATTGAATTCATACCGTAGAATTTTTTGCTCATATGTTCCTATATGGTTTCCATTTTTTTTCAGATAAATTTCTCAATTTGCAGTGTATTTGTGAAGTATAGCAGATTTTCTGTCAGATTAGTATGAAAAGGGTAATATTTTTCCCAAAAATTCAGTTTCGCACAGAAAAATACTGGCTATTAACTGACAGCATCTGTGGATGGAATATTTTCCTGATACGAAGCAGTAAGGATCAGGGCCATGCAGAATGCTGTTTTTATGGGAAGCCCATCCCCCCCTGCATCCTGTAAAACTTTCTGAACGGCGGCTGCTTCCGGACTGCTTGCGACCCGTGCCCGTTTTTCAAGAATCTGTTCAAAATACCTCAGCTGCTTATCAGTATCAATGCCTTCCCGTAAAAACTTCAAATCCTCAGTTTTAAAAAGCTGCATATCAAGATCAGAAATTAAATCATTTACACCAATGTATTTATTCTGATTATACTGCTGAAGGAACTGATAGAATCGCTCTCCTATCCCCGCCAGTGAAGCTGCTGCTGTAAGCACCTCATCCTTAACGGACGAATACATACCGGCTTGGAGCGATTTTTTCAGGATACGTACCAGATGCTCATTCCCGTCCATCAATGAAAGCGCCGTAGCCCCGTAAATGACAATGCGCGGATTATCCGATTCTTCAAAGAGCTGTACTATGCGGGGATAGGATTCCTGATCATCCAGCCTTACCAGAGCAACCATGCTTTTACCGAGAAGAAAAGGATCTGGGCTGGATAAAGCGTGGCGGAGCAGCTCAATACCGCGCTGAATGCGATGTTTGCCCACTATTTCCGCTGCAATCCATGCAGATGTATACTCACCGCAGGATAACTCCTTAAGCACAGCATCCTCTGTCTTCTTCCCGAAAGAGATCCGTCCTAAAGCAATCAGGGAGTTAACTCTCACCGAAAGAAGAGGAGAATTCAGCTGTTCCCGGAGCTCAGCTTCTGAAACTACCGAACCGATGGCTCCAAGCCGTTGTACCGTTTTCGTGTCCTGCTTACTTCCGCCTCCGCTTCGCAGTCTCCGCAGTACGTGAAGAGCATAAATATCTCTAGGGGCAAGTAGCAATCCAAGAATATTCTTAATCGGCCATTCATCAAGTTTATCCAGGGATCGAACAATAAAAATCATAGCAAGAAGAAGAATTATCATTATTCTGAAGAAATATCGATAGACATCAAGCCCCTGAATACCGGAAAATTCAAAATAGGAGAGCAGCCCCCCGCCAATCACAGAACCGATCAATCCTGCAGCCGCTCCGGATATGACGCGAATTATCAGCGAACTTCCCACCCTGTCACTATCATCTATGGAGGAGAGGAAGTAGTGGTTGATTCCGAGGATAATTCCCATCTTGCAGAATCCGGCGATAAAGAAGGAGATACCCGTAAATGCAGGTAAAAATTGAGTCGGAGTAAAAGCCCACATCCCCGCGGAAATTAATAAGCCGGCGGTGTTCATCAGCAATAGAGGCCGTGGTCCCACCTGATCCGCAATCATGCCGTTGACTAAGGAAGAGATAATACCGCCCAGCAAAAGAACCAGAGAAAATGTCAAAGCAGCATAATCGGATATTCCATATCCGCTCTTCACGGCTATCATCATGAACGGAATGACCATCATGAAGGAGACAAGCCCTGCACTCCAGGCAAAGAGCAGCTTCCGAGAGCTCTTATTTTTCCAAAGCTTCTTAAAGGCTTTCCCCAGAGGTTTCTGTGCAGACTTTCTGGGCATTTCTGATTCGGGAATCTTGGCCAGAACGGTACTTGCATATATTCCGGTAATACAGGCAGCCCCGATAACCATTTGATAGACCCAAAGTTCGTCAGTTACGCTGGTTATGAGAATCAGCAGGAGCATGGCAAGAATCTGACTTGCATTTACCCTGAGATGATTCCCCGAGAGAAAGCGCCCCCTGTTCTCTGGGGTTGTCACTTCACCTTCCATAGGAGATGATGAGACTACTCCCATACTTCGGAATAAGGCAAACCCAAAGGCACTCGCCAGAATTACTGCTGAGACCCCAGCTTGGGATGTAAAAGGGGCGATGATCGGTGCAAGTATAAGAAATGAGGCGGACAGATACCGCATAAACCATCCAAAACTCCAGTTCTTAGCTGCACCTATTCGAGCGATAGTGAGTTTCCCGATAATCATAAAAGGCATGGTAAGATGGACAAATGAGGAAAGAACCGCAACCAGAGGATCAGATACTCCGTTGCGGATAGCATAGAGTATAAGAATGTTGTCCATAAGGAAGGCTATAGAAATTCCGTTCAGGGCATAAAAACGCCAGATCAGAGCTCTTCCGTTTGCGCGTGCTTGAGTTGATAGTGTCGGCGGAAAGTCTGTTTTTTTTCTGGAAAACCAGAAATTATGCATTATTGCTGCCTCAGAGTTATTTTAGCTTGTTATTTTTGCCCTTTCATACAAGTATATACTCCTGCATCTAAGTATGCAGGAGTAAACAAAAATATTACACAACATAAAGAAAAGTGTACAGATTTCCCGTAAGAAGGATGCATTTTTTTTCAAAAACTATCCAGCCCGATGTACTATCCTGCCCGGTGCATGTGCTGTTTTTCTACTGCATTGTTCTACTGCTTTGATGCTTAAGATTCCTGAGCCCTAACCATCAGAACAGGTACTGATCCACCTCGCAGAACTTTATCCGTTACGCTGCCGAAAGCCCAGCGGCTAAAACCGCTCCGGCCGTGGGTAGACATTGCCACCAAGTCGCACTCAAATTTCTGCTCTGCTTTGATAATTTCCTCGGCTGGATCATCTCCTTCTACAAGCTGATTCTCCACTTCAATATTGTCACCACTGATTTTTTTTGCTAGCCGGACAAGATACATCTGCGATTCTTTTTTCAGCTCATCCATTTTTTCCTTACTGTTGGGGAGATCAAAATAATTAAGATTCCCATAGTAGCTGTCCACAGCAGTTTTCGGCTCTATGACGACATGAAACAGAATTACGCTTACTTGCGTTTCAGGAGACAGTTTGGCAATAAATGAGTTAACATACTCCAGTGCAGCCTCGCCAAGACTCGAACCATCTAAGGGTATCAAAATACGTTCAGCCATATTGCACCTCCTTGCCTACTTTCATTTTACTACCTATGGATGACCAAATCAAGGAATTGTGCTTTTTAAATTTAACTGCTCGCGATTAAGCAGTATCTCCTCTATTCTCCTTGCGTTCCTCGACTATTTTTTCTATAATTTATTGAAGTTGAAAACCAACAATCAAGGATAAATTCTGGCAAAAAGATAAACAAATACCTATGGCAGTCTTTTTATTTGCTCCTTAATACACTTTCACTTAGCTTTATTTGAATTATGAACTTATTTATTATCATTAAGACGCTTCTGCAATCTATTACCTCCGATCTCGGCGGAACCCTAGGACTTTTCTTGGCGGGAGTACTCATTATTACCTTCGCCGGCATTAAGCTCAGCTGGAGTGCAGATATCATAGCCGACCGAACAGGACTTGGCGAGGCGGTGGTGGGAGCCGTCCTGCTTGGGGCAGTTACTTCTCTCTCAGGCTTAACCGTTACCCTGCTTGCTGCTACTCAGAGCATGCCTCAGCTGGCTATATCTATATCTAACGCGTTTGGAGGAATCGCTATACAGACGGTGTTTCTCTCCATTGCCGATATCAGCTATAGAAAATACAACCTGGAGCATGCGGCAGCCTCCGTGGAAAACATGACTCAAGGAACTTTGCTGATTATCATGTTATCCATGGTGCTGATGGCCAGTGTCGGTCCGGATATTCGGATTTTCCACATCCATATAGTCACGCCCCTGCTGATTGCCGTATATGTATTCGGCATTAGAGTTGTTCACCACCAGCACAATCAGCCGATGTGGCACCCGCGAAGGACCTCCGCAACACTGGAAGACTCCCCTGATAGAAGCTCCTGGCAGCATAATTCTCTTCTCCGAATCAGCACAACATTTCTTCTCAGCGCAGCTGCAATCATTGGGGCGGGTTTTTTGTTAACAGAATCTTCCCAGGCACTTATCCGGCATACCGGCCTCTCCCAAAGTTTTATTGGTGCTCTTCTGGTGGCAGCAGGCACCTCAATCCCCGAATTAGTCACTTCTGTGGCGGCTGTGAAGAGGGGGGCTCTCACCCTGGCAATTGGCGGTATCATTGGAGGGAATGTTTTCGATACTCTTTTTGCCGGTGCTGCTGATATTGCTTACACAGAGGGATCTGTATATCATGCTATTTCACAGGACGAAAGTTTTCTGATTACACTCACTATTTTACTAACCGCTATTCTGATAGTAGGACTTTTACACCGTGAAAAAAGAGGGGTTGCAAATATAGGGTTTGAAAGTGCAGCCATACTGATTCTATATCTGGCAGGAATGACGATACTCGGTACAGCCTAGATTTTGTCAACTGATTTAGAATTTTCTTAAACTTAATGACGTTGAAGGAATTCATCCATTGCTTCTGCTGTCGGCATCACCGCTTACACCGATTCTCTCAATGAGGTCTTCTACACTGCCACCTAATTATATTATATTTCACTATCTT
The DNA here is from genome assembly GCA_021736505.1 of Spirochaetia bacterium. The sequence continues at coordinate 11,803 of JAIPFU010000027.1, forward strand.
TTCAGCAGATTCTTAAATAAATGATCCTGTGAATCAAGGTGCAGTCAAGTCGCTGGCAGCCAAGGCACAAATTAAAGACGCAATTCAAGGCGCAAACCTTGACAGCCCATCACCCTGGTACTACGCTATAAGTATCGGCGTTGCCGTGCTGCCGGGTGGTACTTAAGTATTACACTAAATAGCATGCAGCAATGTTCTGGATTTTTTTGCTTTTCAAGTACATACCTTTATTGTTCTTCCCCGCACTACCCTGCTTTTATCTTTTACAAGCAGGAGAAATCACATGAAAACTCGTATCGTTCACATCAGCTTACTTATAGGAAGTCTTTGTCTACTATTCCTATTCGCAGGCTGCGACATGTTTAATACAGGAGGGCTAGCCGGCCAGATCTTCTATGACAACCATGAGATGGACAGAATCAAAGGAGATGGATATGATAATGGAGCAGGACCGTTTATGGTACCCGATGACTATGATGATTGTCAGGGCGCTAATGTAAAAATCTATGCTAAAAACTCGAGCAGTGATTCCGCTTTACTAGCGCTGCGACTGAGTTCTTCTGAGGAGGAAGAAGGAAACGATATTCGTCTTACGCTTCAGCCCGGTGAAGAAATCGATGTCACTTTTCTCATTCGCCTGAATGATGTTCCTGGAAACACGAATCTCCGCCTTTGGCAGACAGAAACTGCAGAATCTGCAGATCTTGATACTGTTGATGTTACAGTTTCAGCAAACATAACGTACTGGCTCTTCAATGTTGTCGCGGTAAACTGAAAATTTCTCTTTACACAAGAAGCCACCCTTTCATCCTGGAGCGGAAAATAATTACAGCAAGCGTATAAACGACCGCCGTATAGAGCAGGACAATTGAGAGAGAACCGGCAATGCCCGGTGCGGTATTCTGAATTTCAAACAGGGTATTCTGCGTCTCAGGGGGTATAGCTTGATTGATGATATGAAATAGAAACAGCAATACAAGCGGAAACCCTAGTCCAAAAAAGAGATTTATGGGATCCCGGATAATTTCCTTTGCATTGCGACCGGCGAACAGCATCATCTTCATACCGAACCTCCCGCAAGTGCGACAAAAGCATCTTCCAAAGTATCAGTGCCGATCTTTTCAGCTAATTCTGTTGCCGTGCCGACTGCCTTCAGCCTGCCCTGACTCATGATGCCGATGCGGTCAGACAGCGCTTCCACCTCCTCCAGATAATGAGAGGTCAGAATGATGGTGACTTTTCCCTTAAGTTTTCTGATTTACGCCCACAGTTCACGGCGGGCAAGTACATCCAGACCGAGGGTAGGTTCGTCAAGAAAGAGTATCCTAGGTTCGGAAATCAGCGCCATAGCAACCGAAAGCCGTCGCTGCCTCCCGCCGGACAATTTCGCGGCTTTTTTCCGCAGTACGCTATCCAAACCGAATTGGGCAGATATGGTTTCTGACTTCTTCTTTGCTTCAGCCCTAGGCTGCCCGTATATACCTGCAATCAGTTCCAGATTCTCCTGAACGGACAAGCGTGGCGCTACGGCAGTTTCCTGCGGTGAAACATTTGTTTTCTGTTTGACGTCCAGCGGTTTTGTTCTGATGCTATCGCCCAGCAGCAATGCATCTCCTTCAGTCGGGTCGGCAAGGCAGGAGAGCATTTTGATATTGGTGGTTTTACCGGCGCCGTTCATTCCCAGAAGAGCAAATAATTCACTCTCTTTGATGGCCAGGTCCAGATGATCAACTGCCGTCAAGTCTCCGTATACTTTCGTCAGTCCGGTTATACTTACTGCGTTCATTCTCCGTCCTCTTTTCCCTCTTCTCCCACTTTCTCAGAATTTCTTGTTCCGAAGACTTTCTCAGCTACTTCAGAAAACATACTCTGAAGCGGTATGGCCATGCCCTGCTGTTCGTCTCCCAGAATAATCAGAGTAGATCCCGGATGAATCCCGAAAAGATCCCGGGCTTCCTTGGGAATGACAATCTGTCCCTTTTCACCGACTTTCACTGTCCAAGCATGCTTACCTTTCGGCGTATTCATCCTTTCTGCCTCCAAAAAGTATGATTTGTATGACTTGTTGTATTTTACCGCCATTTCGGAATTTCTGCAACCGTCAATTATTTACGCCGCATTTTTGCTTCTTTTTCATGAGTTCTGAATCAGAATTGGCATAAACTCTGTATTATAAATTGAAAGATCTACTATTTGTCTGGATATTGCGTATAAAAAAATATTTGTCAACCTATATATTGACATAATTAAATTTGAGGGTTATTTTGAAATTAGAGCTCATTGATGTTCCGCGAAAATTTCTACCTGAATACTGGAAAAAAGAACATGATATTAAACTCTTAGTGATTAACGGGAAATGCGAAGCACTTGAATTTCTTGTCAAACATGCAGAAGACTCCAAAAATGACATAAAAAAGCTTTTATCAACATTAAAGATACAATTATCACGAAGAGATTTAATCGAACCGGGACCAAGATTAAAGCATTATGATAAAAACTACGAAATTCTTGAATTTAAAAGCAACAGAGGGCATTCAAGACTCTATGGCTTTTTTGATGTAAGGAGGGATTCAGTAATTATTTGTACAAATGGATTTTGGAAAACAAAAGGTAAACATCCGAAACAAACTGCTGCCTTTAAAAGAGCAAATCGTTTAA
>JAIPFU010000028.1 GCA_021736505.1 Spirochaetia bacterium
TTGATGCGGATTTAGATCAACAGAAGTACCAAAAAGAGATTGAGATAGGCGCTCTATTCCCTGTCCGTCTCGACGAGTGAGGATATGAGCGTAATATTTTGCATGATAATCGGTAATGAAGTTTTTTCTTTTACTGTCAATTGTTGAAGTGATGAAGATAAAGCCAAGTCGGACATTGCAATTTGCGTCTGACTTGGCTTCTTCTGCCTCTTTATTGAAGCTCAGTTTTTCCAGTTACTGTGGATCCATCATCTAATGAGAAGCTGTTTAAATACTCCTGGCTGGAAAAATAGATGTTTCCATCAACTGTACCGTCAACAAGATGAAATCCATTGGCCTCAACATATACATCTCCTGCAAATGTTCCCCCCTGTATTCTAGTATTTTCACTTTGGACAAGCATTCGTGGAGCCGTAACTGTAAATCGGTCAGTTACAGTTCTGTTTTCATCCTGTGCATAAAAAGCCAGCTTTCTATAAGGTTCATCATTGTGTATAAATTGACCAGAAATAACTATTTCTTCATCCAAGGACAAATCCTGCAGAACCGCAGCTATCCAGGTTCCATCCTGGCTGACTGCTGAAAGAAAATCAGAAGCGTTATCTACAACTGAAGCAGTGGTGACTGCATCAACCTCCTGCTGTCCGGCAGCAAATAAAGCAATAGGTGTTATTAAAAGAATAACAATAATCAGCAGCAATTTTTTCATAAACATCTCCTCCTATAAAATAAAAAAGTAAAAACTTAAGCCGTAAAACCTGCAAAGTTTTTATCTCTACCTACTGAGCATCATGATTTGGTAAAATTCCAACCGCTTAGTAAGCATCGAATGTACTATCGCTGCAAGTATCCTTGTTGTTTTAACGATAATACTTTTTCATAATAATAAAGTTCATAAATTTTATCAACATTATGAATAAAAAAAACTTAAAAAAGTATAACCAGTCAAATTCCTTCAATAGATTAAGAGAACTGGTTTCAATTTCAATCAGCATGGGTCACTGCTTAAAAACGAATAATTGGGTGAGGTAGAAAGAAAGTAGAAAAAAGCTAAGAAAAGATGGCCGAACCAAGCCGTAAGTATGATGAAGAATTTAAAACGAGCACAGTAATCAGTACAGCAGCACTTAGTAATAGTGCAAGCAGTGCTGAACGAACAGCAGCAGATGGGCTGGGTATTAATTCATAGCTGGCTGTGCAAACTGTTACCGATGTAAAAGGGGCGGGAGAAAGTAACACATAATTTAATTCTGTTAAAAGATGAGAGATACCAATTTTGTTATTTTATTATTTCAAACAAGTTCAGCTCTTTTCAAAAGAAAGCAGCATCGGTCAGAATGCGATAACCCATGAAACGCCAAACGCGAAACTTCCGACCGAGGCAGCCCCCAGGATGGAATGCAGTTCTGACCCCTCTGAGCCATCATCGTCTGACTCTTCTGGTTCAATGAACAGATTCGCTGCGAATCCCACAGTTCCGAGTCCTGTAAGAATAACATGTGCGAGGGGCACCGATCTGTCTCTGGCAAAGTCTGCAATCGCCAAACCGGTTGTAACGGCGGCTAGACCTGTGGTACCTACTGCAACGCCTGCGTGGAAATCTCCAGGGGCAAGCCATCCAAGAAGTCCAGTGGCCGCAGCTCCGGCCATAGTCAGATAGCCCAAAGTGCGGTGGATCCGGAAGTCGGCTGCTGATTTCTCTGAAGTAGTCGCCCCGCTCACTGAGTCAACTGTAAGAAGTTCTTGAGTCTGAGATTCATCTTCTACTTCAGAAGATGGGAGAGCGGAGCCATTGGAGAGGGCATTCGTCTCTGCGAAAAGCGGCCCTGTGAACAGAAAAAAAACAAGTACCAGTGTAACCGTATATTTGTAAACCATGATAATCTCCAGTTTATTGAAGGATGCACAATCATAGCAGATATAAAGGTAGGACACAATAAATTTTGTGATACTATACAAGGAACCATACTTTACAAGGCGATTATGGAGCAGCTCAAATTGCAGAAAGCCTGATAAAAGCAAACGATACTTTGCTGGATAATGGGTATTATGTGTTCGATTACTAAGACTAGGTGCTTAAAAATTTGGGGAAAACACTCAATTTAGATTTCAGTCGTAAGTACCGTGCCAAGGCAGAAATTCGAACAATGATGGGGCTATTAAGAAAGTGGATCGACACACTGCACTTTTGCGTACAATACGAGGTTATAGAAAAAATAATTATTTGTAATCAAAAGAATTAAGATGAGGAATAAATACCGGCGGTCGGGATTGCAGACAAAAAATTCTTTAAAAAATATTATATAGAATGCATTAAAAGCAAATAAAAAGCCGTTTTCCAGTTCATATTAATAAAGCATTTGCTACTTGTGCGTACATAATGGGGACACTAAAATTTTAACCAGGGGCTGGTAAAATCCATTAAATTTTCATCAGTTATTTGTAAAAAAATACTGTTTAAAGATGCTAATTGAAGTCTAATGGATTATGTAAAGTTTTGTTTGTGTCCTTGCTGTGAACAAATTATGTACATATTGCAGCAGTGTTTATTTAGGTAACTACAATCGGCTTGGGAATGGATAGATTAAAGGAGAACAATGCAGTAGTAGTTTTTCACTCTTAAATCTCAATAGAAACAAATTTAAATTAATAAGTTTTGTGGATTAACCAAAATCAGCACTAATTATTTTACGAATCCTTTTAAGATATATACTTCTTGCAATTAAATATACATTAATACTAATGCTAATTTCAAACTTGACACCTTATTTCCACTCAACTACAATGAGGAACACCACATTTTGGTCGTGAGGAATAATAAATGGCGAAAACGTACAAAAATAAAAAAACCTTTGAACCTATTGAAAAACAATTATGGAGTGCAGCTGATAAACTGAGAAAAAATATTGATGCTGCAGAATATAAACACATAGTTCTAGGTCTCATATTTCTTAAATATATCTCTGATGCCTTTGAGGAGCTTTATAAAGAACTTAAAGAAGAAGAAAGTGAAGGAGCAGACCCAGAAGATAAGGATGAATATAAGGCAGTAAATGTCTTTTTTGTCCCTACAATTGCTAGATGGACATATCTTCAAAACAAGGCAAAAGAACCTACCATTGGAAAAGCTATTGATGATGCTATGGATGCTATAGAAAAAGAAAATCCATCCTTAAGAAGTGTGCTTCCAAAAGTATATGCAAGAGGAAATCTAGATTCTACCAATCTTGGCAGCTTGATAGACCTCATTGGTAATATTTCCATGGGAACTACTAAAGACAGAAGTGCTGATATCCTTGGTCATGTATTTGAATATTTTCTTGGTGAGTTTGCTTTAGCTGAAGGGAAAAAGGGAGGACAGTTTTATACTCCAAGAAGTGTAGTAGAACTCCTTGTTGAGATGCTTGAGCCTTATAAAGGGAGAGTTTTAGACCCTTGCTGTGGCTCAGGAGGAATGTTCGTCCAATCAGAGAAGTTTGTTGAGAAGCATCAAGGAAGAATAGATGATATTTCAATCTATGGACAGGAAAGCAATCAGACTACTTGGAGACTAGCTAAGATGAACCTTGCTATCAGAGGAATTGATAGTTCTCAGGTCAAGTGGAATAATGAAGGCTCCTTCCTTAATGATGCCCATAAAGATTTAAAAGCTGATTATGTTATAGCCAATCCTCCCTTCAATGATAGTGATTGGAGTGGAGACCAGCTGAGAAAAGATGGTAGATGGCAATATGGAGTGCCTCCAGCAGGGAATGCTAACTATGCTTGGATTCAGCACTTCTTGTATCATTTGAATCCCAAAGGGCAGGCTGGCTTTGTTCTTGCTAAAGGTTCATTAACTTCCAAATCCTCTGGAGAGGGAAATATTAGGAAAGAACTTGTTGAGGCAAGGCTTGTAGATTGTATTGTGAATCTCCCAGCAAAGCTGTTCTTAAACACCCAAATACCTGCAAGTCTCTGGTTTTTAAATAGGTATAAAGCAAATGGTGGATTTAGAAATAGGACAGATGAAATTCTCTTTATTGATGCAAGAGAACTCGGGCACCTGATAAACAGAAGAACCAAGGTGTTTTCCAAAGAAGATATTACAAAGATAGCTGAGACTTATCATGCTTGGAGAAACCCTGATGGGGAGTATGAAGACATTAAAGGATTCTGTAATTCTACTTTCATTGAGAAGGTGAGAGAACTTGATTATGTATTAACCCCGGGTAGATATGTTGGCTTAGCTGAGGAAGAGGATGACTTTGATTTCAATGAAAGATTCACCCAGTTAAGAGCTGAATTTGAAGATCAGCTAAAAGAAGAAGAAAGACTGAGTAAACTCATCCTTGAGAATCTGGATAAGGTGAAGTTGGTATGAGTGAGTGGAAAGAGGTGACCATTGGCTCTGTAGCAAACATTATTTCAGATAAGACTGAAATCATAAATGCTTCTCTTTATAATTATATTTCTACAGACAATATGCTCAATAATTTTGGAGGTATTGTAAAAGCTGAAAAGTTGCCTAATGTAAAAAAGGTAAATACTTTTAAAAAAAATGATGTTCTGTTTTCTAACATCAGGACCTACTTTAAAAAAGTGTGGCAGAGTTCATTTGATGGTACAGTATCAGCTGATGTGTTAGTTTTTCGTGTAAAAAATGAAGCAGAGATTAATAATAGATTCTTTTTTTACCTTCTTTGCAACCCAGATTTTACAGAATATTCTGTTCTCACTTCAAGAGGTGCAAAAATGCCTCGTGGAGATAAAGAGGCTCTAAGAGATTATCGATTCATTCTCCCTCCTCTCCCAGAACAAAAAGCCATAGCAGGAGTATTATCTAGTCTTGATGATAAGATAGACCTTCTCCATAGACAGAATGAGACACTTGAAGCCATGGCAGAGACTCTTTTTAGGGAGTGGTTTATTGAAGAAGCAGAGGATGATTGGGAGGAAGGGGTTCTTGGAGATGTATTATACCTTAGATATGGTAAGGGATTAAAGAAAACACTAAGAACAGGGAGGGGATTTCCTGTAGTAGGATCAAGTGGAATTGTTGATTATCATTCTGAATACCTAGTCAAAGGTCCTGGAATTGTTATTGGAAGAAAAGGAACTCTAGGAAAAATTATACTTCTATGGCAAAATTTTTTTCCTATAGACACTACATATTTTATAGAACCAAAATCACGTTACCCATATCTTCTTTATGATTATTTTCTGCTCAGAACTATCAATTTTAATGAAATGAATACAGATTCTGCTGTCCCTGGCCTAAATAGGGACATAGCTTTATCAACAGAAGTTGTCATGCCTCCAACAGATAAACAAAGTCAATTTGAAAGAGTAGTATATAAATTATATAGAAAAATTGATTCAAATTTTCACCAAATACAAACTATAACAAAAATAAGAGATACATTACTTACAAAACTAATGAATGGAGAAGTTAAGCTTAATGTCTGAAGATAGAAAATCAATACCAGTTACAGATTTATCTCCAACTGAAGCAAAAGCATTCTTTCTAAAAGAAACCTCTTATTGTAATTTTGATTTACCAGTTTATATAACATTTCAAAAAATTTTAGAAAAAGTAGATGGAGCACTAGAGAATAAGAATCTCAGTGATTGTCTAAAAGGTGAAAAGAAGCCTTCTTTATGTGAAGGGGTAAACTACTTAATCATCAATAACAAAGATGGACGATATGCATGGAGACCATTTCAGTTATTGAATCCAGCAATATATGTATCTATGGTAAATAATATAACTGAGAAGGGAAATTGGAAATTAATAATTGATAGGTTAAAAGACTTCCAACTTAATAATCAGGTTCAATGTTTGAGTATTCCGCTAGTTTCTCAATCAGAAGAGAAAGATAAAGCAGAACAGGTGTCATATTGGTGGCATGAAGTAGAACAAAAATCAATTGAACTTTCATTAGAATATGATTATCTAATTCAAACTGATATTACAGATTGTTATGGTTCAATATATACACATACTATTTCATGGGCACTCCATACTAAAAGGACTGCAAAAGAAAAGCGCAATGTTAAATCTTTAATTGGAAATATAATAGACTCACATATCCAAGATATGAATTATGGGCAGACAAACAGTCTCCCCCAAGGTTCAACACTTATGGACTTTATCGCAGAAATGGTTCTTGGGTATTCAGATCAATTACTTTCCAAGCGCATTAAAAAACTGGGAATAAAAAATTACCAAATTCTTAGATATAGAGATGATTACCGTATATTTACTAATAACCCTCCTGAGGGAGCTTTGATATTGAAAAATTTAACAGAAATAATGATTGATTTAGGGTTAAAATTGAACCCATCAAAAACCTTTTCAAGTAATCACGTTATTAAAGATTCTATCAAAAAGGATAAATTGGAATGGGTTTTTAGAGAGCACAAGGCAACAAGTTTGGAGAGGCAATTACTTATTATTCATGATCACGCAGTGCACTATCCAAATTCTGGTAGTTTAGCAGTAGCTTTATTGGGGTTTTTTGAAAAAATTGAACAAAAGTCTGAGCTCAAGGTACCTGTTTTACCCCTGATAAGCATAGCAACTGATATTGCATATAATAATCCCCGTACATACCCCGTAATAACAGCAATAATAAGTAAGTTACTTTTTCAAATAGAAACAGATAAAAAGAAAGAATTAGTAAAGCGTATAATAAATAAATTCAAAAAACTACCAAATACTGTATATATGAATATTTGGTTACAAAGAGTTGCTTTGATTCTGGAAGAGTCCATAGGATTTGAAAATGAGATGTGTAAAATTGTTGATGGTGAAAAAGAAGCATTATGGAACAATGAATGGATTGGAGCTAAGAAGTTAAAAAATGCTATGCAAAGCAAATTAATTGTTGATAGAGAGATGATTAAAACCCTCAAACCTGTAGTTGAAAGAACTGAGATCTCTTTATTTATCAAAAGAGTTATGGAGCCTTCCTCATGAGCTACATAACAGAAAATAAAATTGAAGAATATACCATCCAGCTCCTAGAAGAACTAGGATATGAATATATCCATGCCCCTGATGTAGCTCCTGACTCAACCACTCCCCAAAGAACATCCTATGGTGAAGTTATTCTTCCTGATAAAGTAAAATCAGCCATTCAGAAAATAAATCCTAACCTCCCTACATCTGCACATGAATATGCTTTTAGGGAAATTTTAAGAATCAATTCACCTGAACTCATAGCTAATAATGAAACCTTTCATAGACTGCTTACAGAGGGAGTGCCTGTCACATACTTACAAGATGGGCATGAGCGTGGTGACCAACTCTGGCTCATAGACTTCAAACACCCAGAGGACAATGAATTTTGGGTAGTAAACCAGTTCACAGTCATAGAGAACCACATAAACAAAAGACCTGATGTAATTCTCTTTATTAATGGTCTACCTCTAGTGATTATGGAGCTCAAGAATGCCTCTGATGAGAATGCTACTATTAATTCTGCCTATAGACAGTTCCAGACATACAAAGATACCATCCCTTCCCTCTTTACCTACAATGGTTTTCTTTTAATCTCTGATGGGCTTGATGCAAGAGCAGGGACTATCTCCTCTGATATGAGTAGGTTCATGGCTTGGAAAACTTCAGATGGGAAACAAGAAGCTTCTAGGTTCACAGGAGAGCTAGAGACACTTATCAAAGGAATGCTGAATAAAGAGACTCTGCTAGACCTCATCAGACATTTCATAGTCTTTGAGGAAATGAGTTATGAGGACTTAGATACAGGCATTATCACCTTAAAAACTACTAAGAAGCTGGCAGCCTATCATCAGTATTATGCAGTTAACAAGGCTGTTGAATCTACTTTGAGAGCATCAAGCTATGCAAATAAACACAGCATCTATGAGGCAGAAGAAGTTGCCAGTACTCCAGAATCTTATGGACTAAAAGGTATTCATGCTCAGCCAGAAGGAGATAGAAAAGGTGGGGTTGTCTGGCATACTCAAGGCAGTGGCAAATCGCTTTCTATGGTGTTTTTCACAGGGAAAATAGTGCTTAAAATGGATAATCCAACAGTAGTCATCATCACAGACAGGAATGATTTGGATGACCAGCTATTTGATACCTTTGCAGCATCAAAGCAATTATTGAGACAAGCTCCAGTTCAGGCAAATAGCAGAGAAGAGTTAAAGAAGCTTTTAAGCGTTGTATCAGGCGGAGTGGTATTTACAACTATCCAGAAGTTCCAGCCTGAAGAAGGAAATGTGTATGACCAGCTATCTGACAGAAATAATATTATAGTTATAGCTGACGAAGCTCATAGAACTCAGTATGGATTTAAGGCAAAGACTATAGATGCTAAGGATAATGGCAGAGTTATTGGCAAGAAGATTGTGTATGGTTTTGCCAAATATATGAGAGATGCCCTACCCAATGCTACATACCTTGGCTTCACAGGTACCCCTATTGAAAATACTGATGTGAATACTCCTGCAGTCTTTGGTAACTATGTTGATATTTATGATATTGCACAGGCTGTGGAAGATGGAGCTACTGTAAGAATCTATTATGAGAGCAGACTAGCTAAGATTAATCTGAGTGAAGAGGGAAAGCATTTAGTTGAAAATATTGATGAAGAGCTTAATCAGGATGAGCTCTCTGAATCACAGAAAGCTAAAGCTAAATGGACTCAGCTTGAAGCTCTTGTTGGGAGCAAACAAAGACTGCAGTTAGTAGCTCAGGATATCATTACGCACTTTGAACAGAGACAAGAGGTTTTTGACGGGAAAGGTATGATAGTAGCTATGTCCAGAAGAATAGCAGCTGAGCTCTATGAGGAAATTATAAAACTTCGCCCCCAATGGCATGATGAAGATTTAAGGAAAGGAGCAGTAAAAGTAGTTATGACTTCCTCTTCCTCTGATGGCCCCCTCATGGCTAAACATCATTCAAATAAAGATCAGAGAAGAGCCCTAGCTGAAAGAATGAAATCACCTCAAGATCCCTTGAAGTTGGTTATTGTCAGAGACATGTGGTTAACAGGATTTGATGTCCCCAATCTTCATGTTCTCTATATTGATAAACCCATGAAAGGCCACACTCTTATGCAAGCTATAGCAAGAGTGAATAGAGTCTACAAAGACAAGCAGGGAGGTTTGATAGTAGATTATCTTGGTATTGCTTCAGATTTAAAAAAGGCTCTGTCATTCTATTCTGATAGTGGAGGGAAAGGAGATCCTGCAATAGCACAGGAGAAAGCTGTGCAGCTCATGCTTGAAAAGCTAGAGGTTGTATCACAGCTGTTCCATGGATTCTCTTATGAAGATTATTTCACTGCTGACACTGGGGAAAAGTTGTCTCTGATCCTAGCAGCAGAAAACCATATCCTTGGACTTGATGATGGAAAAAAAAGATTTATTAATGAAGTAACTGCTCTATCAAAAGCATTCTCCATTGCTGTGCCTCATGAACAAGCCATGGATGTAAAAGATGAGGTATCTTTCTTTCAGGCAGTCAAGGCAAGGTTAGTAAAGTTTGACAGTACAGGAACAGGGAAATCTAATGAAGAGATAGAATCTGCTATTAGACAAGTCATCGATTCTGCCTTAGTTTCAGATAAAGTTATAGATGTATTTGATGCTGCTGGGATTAAAAAACCTGACATATCCATCCTTTCAGAAGAATTCCTTTTAGAAGTACAGGATATGGAACATAAGAATGTTGCCCTGGAAGTACTCAAGAAATTACTTAATGATGAAATCAAAGCAAGAAGTAAAAAGAATCTTGTTCAAAGCAAATCATTGATGGAGATGTTGAAAGAATCTATTAGAAAGTATCAAAACAAAGTCCTCTCAGCTGTTGAAGTCATACAAGAGCTGATTAATTTGAGTAAAGAGATTCAAGCCATGGATAAAGAGCCAGAAGAGCTTGGTCTTACTTATTATGAATATGCTTTTTATACTGCTATAGCTAATAATGAAAGTGCCATGGAAGTACTCGGGAAAGATAAGCTCAGAGAACTTGCTGTAGTGTTGTATGAGAGAGTTAAAGGTAGTGCTTCTATTGATTGGACAATAAAAGAAAGCGTGAAATCAAAGCTAAAAGTAGCTGTAAAGAGAACATTAAAGAAATATGGATATCCACCAGATATGCAGAAACTGGCTACTGAGACTGTTCTACAGCAGGCTGAAATGATTGCTGATGAATTAGTATCATAGTATATCCTTTATTTTGTTTTTCATCTTATATGTTTTTACATACAGTTAAAGAATCCAGGTATTACTTAATAATACTTATTTTTTACGAGTTAAGGAGCAAGGTTATGAAGTTAATAACAAATTCAAACAAGCCCAAAGATCGAATGTTCCTGTGTATCGAGCAAGAATCTGTTAACACAGATATTTGGATTGCTTCAGCCTTCTTTAGCGATATTTATTCACTTACCAAAATGGTGAATAATAATTCTACAGTAAAACTATTGATACGACTTAATATAGGAACAAGCGTTACAGCATTGGAAGAAGCTTTAAGATTACCAAATCTTGAAATTAGATATTATTCGGTAACATTATTTCATCCCAAATACTATATTTTTGGAGATCGTGTTGCATACATTGGATCTTCAAATTTTACTAGAAGTGGTATGACAACAAATCAGGAAATGAATATAGAAATAAATAGTGATAATCCTATATTTGAAGATCTCAGAAGTAATTTTATTGAATTTTGGGGAAATGCTGCTGTTCTTACAAAAGAGAAAGTGAAAATTTTTAAAGACATTTTAAGAAAATATCCTCCTAGCCAACCACATGATAAAGTATCTAAGGCTGTGGGTGACGTTTTTTATGACACCCTCGGAAAAGACGAAAAAAAAGATAGAGTAAGTAGTTTTTATCATTCATTTAGCAGACGTTATCAAACTTATATTACTCACTTCAATTCGTTGAAAGAGAAGTATAAAGAAACCAATTTTTTTAAATTTCCAGAACTTCCCTTAAGAATAGAAGTTGATCGTTTTCTTTGGTGGGTTAGAGAGTTTAAGGCAACAGGAGATACTTATAAAAAAGATAAATCATACTCAAAACCAGAAATTGAAAATTTAGTTAAACCACTATTCTCAGAATTCCAAAAGGCAGAAATCCCATATTTGGAAAATGACAATGTTCCCAATTATCTTGAAATCGCAAATGCTTTTTCGTCAGAAGAAAATATTGATAACCTAACTATTGATTCCCTATTTGATATTCTTATGCATATTCATGCCTTTCATGACTGTTTACGTTTTTATCAAGGTGGTGAGAATGGTTTAAAACAATTTTTCCTAGACAATAACGAACATGAAAAAATTCGTAATACAATCAAGTATTTAGTTTTTGGCCAAGGGGAATACCAAAGGAGAGTCTGCGATTGTATTTTTGACGAAGACTATAAGCTAAATGGCTTTGGAGAAAGTTGTGTTAAGGAGTTATATGGATTAGTTAATAAACAAGATATTCCTGTTTCTAATGGGAGAACGATAAAAAGCATGGAATTTTTAGGTTTTGGGAAGCTCTAATTCTCTTTGGCAATAATAATTCTAACTAATCCCATATTACCCTTTCTAATACGGATGATTATGAAACCACCCAACCACTTTCCCTTCAATAGTCATCAGTTCGCTTTTAGCCGGAATAACCTTCGGCGCATAGTTTTTATTCTCCGAATGCACCACAACGCTACCCTCAAAGGGGTCGAACTCTAGGCGCTTGACATACGCTTCTCCATGTATGGAGATAACATAAATCCCATCCCCTTCAATCTTATCAGCTGCAAATATCGCTAAATCTCCATGAAACAGTTGAACCCCAGTCATGGAATCTCCTTTTACCTTAACAACACGTAATTTCCGTTTATCATATCTTGCGACTAAATCTTCAAGCACAGGTAAGAACCTCTCTGGTGTATATTCTTCGATGCCTTCTTCGCCAGGTCCGGCTGAAACTTTCTGTTCTAAGACGGGGATCATAATAATATTTTGCTTATTTTTCAAGCGAATGATTTTATTTGTTGGAGTAATAAATTTTCCTGGGGGCTGAATCGTTTCTTGCTGATCTGGATCCAGTTCATCAGGAACAATGGTGTGCATACCTTCTTGATCACGACTCCAGCTCACCCGTTCTCCACTCACTAAATAATCAAGAGAAACCTGCAGGACCTGCGCAATTCTATAGGCTTTATCGGCAGGCGGAATACGATCATTCAGTTTCCACCCAGATAAAGTTGTCTGTTTTATTTCTGTCTCTTGGGCAAGCCACAGCTGGGTCTTATTCTCTGGTACTAATAATTCTTCTACGCGTTTCCAAAATTCTGTCATGAGTGGGATTATAACATAATATACATGAAAAATGCAAATATTTGTTTAAAGATTTATTTATTAATTACCGTTGATTAAAGTACGTAAATAAAGTATGGTGCATATATGAAGAAAACAAAAAAGCATAGTACTTCCGACATGTACAAGAAAACGAGCTTGGCGATCCGTAAGGATCTGCACAAACGAGCTAAGCATTCGGCGCTGCTTCTGGATATACCTCTCCAGGAGTGGATGGATCAAGCGATTGAAGAAAAACTGCAGCAAGAAGGAGAGAGCACATGATTGATGCACATTTGATGACAAAGGACGATTACAGCGAGCTTATGAAGCAGGTCTCCTGTATTAAGGAAGAATTGTTATTGATGCGGAGCATAGCTATGCAGCCGGATATCGTCAAGATTAAGGACATTGCCTACATGGAAAATGTATCCCACTCCCTCTTGAGAGGGAAATGCAGGTATCTTCTTCCGCGTTTCGGCGTATCTGCATATGAAGATGGACCTATACGCTGGCCGCTTGAGGAGTACATGGAATGGCGAAAGATTGAACCGGATAAAAGGAAAGAAATGTGGGCGGATCTTCCGGTCAAAGAGCGGCAGAAAATTGTCATGGGAAAACACTACTACGAATAAAAAGGAGGATAGAGATGGTGATCATGAAACCGAAGAGTAACGTGAGAAAAACAACCTATGCCGTGTTACAGACCATGCCGGCTGGAAGAGTTTTTTCCAGTCACCAATTGAGACATGAAGTCATGAAGAGAATCTGGGAAGAGACAGGACAGCACAGGGCCCCTTTTCATGACACGATACTGCGGTACTTACGCGAGAAGCGGCATGAACTGGATATCCATTGCGTCAATCGTGGGCGTTCGATGTATATCAAATATGGATGGAGCAAGTTGCAGCATGACAAGAACCTTAGGGCAGTTAATCGAAACAATTCAGACCAGGAAGATCAAGGAGGTAATACAAGCCGGCGCCAAAAAACAAAGCGGATTGCATGAGCTCTATGTGGAGCCGGCTTTGGAAACGTTATGTAAGGAGATCATATCACTTGAGCGAAAAGTGAATGATACATAAAAATGACCCCTTGCGGGGCCAACAAAACTTATTTAGGAGGATATCACATATGTCAGTGATATTGCAAGACGAGAACGTAGGGAACGTGGTGGATGATCTGCAGGAGATTATAGACCTTGCCGGTCATGCAGAGAAAGTCCAGGAAAACGTACAGCGTGATGTGTTACGCATACGCATCAAGGCTGAGGAGATTTTAACGAATCTCTTCAGCAACGCTCAGCTGAAAGGCATCACAGGAGGCTCACGATGAGAGAAACATCAGTTGAAGTCTACTACAAGGATACTCCGCTGATGGTGGAGGGGATCTACAGCAAAGGAACTCCGGCACGGATAACAGATGATCCGTTTACCAGCAGTCCGCCGGAGGGAGCCGATTTTGAAATTGAAGGTGTCTATATCGCTGATATTGAGGTAACAGATTTACTTAAAGATCAGCTGGAGGATATAGCAGATGCCGTATGTGAAGCACTATAGGAGAGAATCAATGCAGGAAACACAA
>JAIPFU010000029.1 GCA_021736505.1 Spirochaetia bacterium
TCCTTCTACATTGTTATTCATAATTGCATTATACCATAAAAAAGAGGTCGGTATATCGACCCCTTTTTACCAAAAGAAGATTTTTTATATAAATAATATATAACAAGATAAATGCAGGAAGTCAATCCATGAAAAGGGCCAGCCCAAAAACATTACCTGCAAAAGCTTCTTTTATTTTCTCCATACAAGTTATAAGTGTATTTCCTGTTGTCATAATATCATCCAGTACTACCAGTACCGATTGATTTGGAATCTGCATGATTCGTTTGTTTATGTAATAGGATTTATCAGAATTGCTTTTTCTTTCATTCTTATTAAGTTTCTTCTGCTCAGTTGTCCCAGCTATTCTGTTAATAATCTTTAAATTTGTATAGTTGTAATAAACGTGAAGATATTTACTGATCAAATTCATTTGATCCCATCCAAAATTTTTTCTTCTTGATTTGGAACTTGGTACAGAAACAATTGAGGCATTATCTGAAATATAGTTCTTGATATAGTAATCCAGCAGGAAAGCAAAAGTATGGGCAAAAAGTTTGTTTGAGAGGAATTTATAGTCATTGACTATTTTTTTCAGATCTCCTGTATATGGGAAAAGCGTAAATATTTGGGATTCATTATTCAATTCATTATAATTTAGTTTTTTCTGAATATGCATTTTCCCAATTATGTCTGATAAACAGTCTCTGCATAACCTGCTTTGTGAAAGCTGATCTATTCTGCCGCAGAGAAGGCACTTTGAAATAATATTTGAAGGACTATTAAAATGGTTCATATAGTAAGAATAACGAAAATTTATTATTTTTGATTCATTTTCTTCTTAACTCTATCTAAAAAAACAAGAGCCTGCACTGGGCTAGTTTCGTTAAGATTCAAATCTTTCAGTTCTTGAATAATTGAAGAATAATACTCATTTTCCTGATTCTGCTGATCTAAATCTCCATCAAAAATTAACTCCATTTGAGCCTGTTCAAAATTTTTATTTGACTTGGAATTATTGAAATTCTCTAATTTCTTTAACGTTTTCTCTGCACGATGAATAACACGTGAAGGCAGTCCAGCAAGTTTTGCAACATGAATTCCATAAGAAGACTGTATTGAGCCGGATTTAACTTTGTTGAGAAATTGAATTTCTCCTTCATGTTCATAAACGTCAAGAAAGAGTTTTTGAAGCATAGGATCGTTAATTTCGGTCAATTCATGATAGTGGGTTGAAAAAAGTGTTTTACTACGTAATTCAAGTAAATAATAGAGTACTGCGGAAGCAAGTGAGACTCCATCGGTAGTACTTGTTCCACGACCGACTTCATCCATGATTATAAGACTATGTTCAGTTGCGTTATTAAGTATGTATGCAGTTTCATTCATTTCTACTAAAAAGGTGGACTCACCTTTTGCCAAATTATCTGATGCACCCACACGGCAGAAAATTTTATCAAGCTTTCCAATAACCGCTTCATCTGCAGGAACAAAAGAGCCAATATATGCCATGAGAACAATAAGTGCATTTTGTCTCAAGAAAGTTGATTTTCCTGCCATATTGGGTCCGGTAATTAATGCAAATCGTTTATGATCTTCCGGTATCTCCAGTGAATTTGGTACAAAATCTCCAGGTGATAGATTCTGTTCAACCACAGGATGTCTGCCGTTATTAATATACAAAGTGCTATTATTGCTGAACTTTGGAAGAATATAGCCATTTTTTATAGCTGCATAGGCAAAAGATTGATAACAATCAATTCTTGAAATGTTTTCTGATAATTTAAGAATACTGGTATTTTTAGCAGAAACCGCTTCTAGTATGTTTTCGAATATTTCTCTCTCTTTATCAATAAACTTCTTTCTAGCTTGTTCAATTTTCGACTCAATTTGAATTAATTTCTCAGTTGTATATCTTTCTGAATTTACTAGTGTCTGTTTTCTGATAAAATCACTTGGTATTTTTTCAATTTGAGATTTTGAAGCTTCAATAAAATATCCAATAATTTTATTGAATTTTATTTTTAAATTATGTATGTGATACGTTTCCTTTAATTCTGAAAGATATTCATCCATAATGGTGTCAGCATCATATGAGAATGTGCGTAAATCATCCAAATCTTTATTATATCCAGGCTTAATCAATAAATGCTCTTTCTTTTCTTGTACAGGCTTATAATAGATACTCTCTTCAATAGTATCTGCTATCCCACGCAGCAAATCAGTCTCTTCCTCTGTAATTTCCTGCTTAATACTGATTAAAACAGTATCTCCAGTTTCATCATTTGATGCATCACTACACATGGTGCGATAAACTGAAAGTGAATACCGAATTGACTCTTTAATAAAGAATAGATCTTTCGGTGCTGCATTGTGAACCATTACTCGGGTAATAAGTCTTTCCAAATCCCGTACATGGTGCAGAAGGTTTCTGACATCAGTAAGCTTTTCTTGGTTATGGTATAAGTAATCAACAATCTTTAGTCTTTTTTCAGTTTCTTTGCGGCTTTTATGAGGTTGAACAAGCCATTTTTTCAAAAGTCTGGCACCAGCAGAGCTTTTTGTATGATTTAACACATAAAATAGAGTATCCTTTCGATTATTCTGTATACTACTAAGAATTTCCAAATTCTTCTGAGTAGATTCATCCATTTGGATATAATCTAAGGACTGATATCTTTTCAAAGTATGTATATTTTTTAATGAGAATTTTGCATTATCCTGAATATATCGTACTAAAACACCCGCAGCAAATAATGCTGTATCAGTCTTTTTTATGCCAAATGGCTCTAGTGTTCGAGTCCGCATGAGCTTTGTTAAATATTCAAAAGATTCTGAAATAGAAAAAAACCAATCAGGGTAAGGGGTCACCATAGATTTATACCCCTTGATTACATTCTTAACATGCTTGTTGTCATAATAAAAACTTTCCTGGATAATTATTTCTGATGGATCCAATTCAAACAGCATTTTTTTAACATACGTTAAAGATTCATCATATACTAAGCTAGAAATGGTAAACTCTCCCGTGGAAATATCTATCCAGGCACATGATATTGTTTCGGCAAAGACACCAAGAGAGAATATATAGTTGTTTTGTGTTTCTTGCAGCAAGTCTTCATCGACTACAGTTCCCGGGGAGATTACCTGGACAACTTCCCTTTCGGCTATACCTTTTTCAGGTATTTCCATTTGTTCGCAGATTGCAATTTTAATGTCGGCATCAAGCAATTTTTTAATATATGTTTTAGCTGCATGGTACGGAATTCCGCACATGGGAATTCCGTTTCTTGATGTCAGAGCTACATTTAATATTGTCGATGCTTTTTCAGCATCTTCCTCAAACATTTCATAAAAATCCCCTAAACGAAAGAATAGTATTTCATCCTTATATTTTGATTTTATTTGATTATACTGCTTCATCATGGGGGTGATTTTTTTGTTACTCATTATTATCCATGTTTTATTAAATGTAAAAGTTGAGGATACACCTAAGTGTATCCTCATTATAATATAATTTATAGAAATATACAGACTGTTCTCTTAAAAATATGCTGCTCTAAATAATGTAAAGTTTCATACTGTTTCTAAAAAAGTTCATAATCAATTGCAAAAACTAACTTCATGCCGGAATTATCCAGACTATCTATTTGAAATATTTCTCCTGGTTCCCATGCTATTGAGTAGTCTCCATCATCGCCCTTGTTAAAAGTATAATTCTTAGTAAGATAGATACCTATCGGCAGTCCCTGTATTCCTAGTTTAATACCGAAGCCGCTGCTGAAAAGATAATTTTCTAAAGATGACAATGATGCTATTTCCTGATGGTTCCCTAACGAAGCTGTAGCTGAGGAGTACAACTCACCCCAAAGAACTTCATCCGCAAAGGGAAAACGCAGTTCGAGCATATTGTGCCATAGTACTTCCTGGTTGTATAGCGAATTCCAGCCTCTTGCTACGTTCATGCCGTCAACAAAAAGTTTGTTGTTAGTGTCAGCTTCTACATCCTCACTCCATCCATCCTGAGACAACATAAAAGAAAAGGTTGACTCAAATGAAATTGGTGCAGAGTAATCCTTTTTCGGCAAAATGGGAATGGCTTGATATATACCAAACATAGACTGATTTTTAACATAATTCAGAGAACCGCCGCTTAAATTAAGATACTGACCAAAATTAAGATATCCGCCGGCAAGAGTGACTTTGTTTTTGAGTAAAAAGCCCTTTGTTGGATTTTGAATATAATCACGCCTGTCCCAGGAAGTTTTAATGGAAAAAATATTGTTGTAAATCCATTTATCAAAATTATTTCGTATAATTTCATCATAAGGTCTATACAAACTGTCATCGTATTGAATTTTAGAGAGTGTATAGTTAAAACCGGACCCAATATTAAAGCGTCCCAGATCAGTATGGAAGGTATATCCAGTTGATAAGCCCACCCCAAGCTCGTATTTCTCATAATCCATCAAGTAGCTTTCATCGATCTCTTCACCCTCAGCCATTGCATTTTCATATTCTTCATCACTGCTGTAGGGATCAGGGGCTCCATAAGGCGGCATTTGATCTTGTAGAATATTGGTATGATTTGAATGCGTAAAAGAGGCATTTATACCGCCGCTCCATCGTTCTTCGAAGAGCCATCCTTCTAAAAAGGAGAAATTTATATCCTGACTGCTGGGGGATACTTCAACTCCTATGGTCAGATCCTGTCCATTTCCCATAAAATTCTTATCCGTCCAATCCAGAAATCCAGATACCGGGAACTCCTCCTGACCGCCAAAAGTAGCTCCGAAACGCAAATCTACTTTATTGGATTCTTCTACCTGGATCTGAAGGTCGATTAGACCTTCTTCAGAACCATACAAAGGTTCTACATTTACAGATTCAATAATTCCAGTATTGTAGATATTCTGGATACTTCTCATCAACTCCTGCTTACTAAAGATGTCCCCTTTTGAAAAAGTCAGCTCACGAAGTATAACATTATCTTTCGTCTTAGTATTCCCTTCAAGAATTATATTATCAATCTCGGCCTGACCCTTTTCTTCAACATTAACAATGTAAGAAATAGTATTATTCGATTCATTTTTTTCTTCCTGTGTAGTTAAATTATTATATATGTACCCTTCATTATAATACTTATCAGCAATCCTATTGATATCTGACTGAATAGTACTAATGTTCACAATTTGGTTTTTTTCCTGCTGCAGTGAAGCAGTAAGTTCATCATCAGTAAAAATGGTATTCCCATTAATTGTATATCCGCCGAATACCCATTGAGGTCCCTCAGAGAGTACAAATGTCAGCTTGAGCTCTTTTTCATCAGAATCCTGATCTTCCTCATCAATAGCTTCTATGATTAAATCTTTTACAGCAGCATCCAAATACCCATTATTACGATAAAAATTGAGGATTTCCTGTTTATCAGATTCAATCAGATTTTGAACAAAGTTTCCTTTATTGAATAAAGATTTCTCTTTAGACTCAATTTTACGCTTAAGAGTCGTATCGGAAAAACTCTCATTACCTTCAAAAGCAATTTCTCTAATTTTCGACTGCGCGCCTTCATTCAGGGAAAATGTAATGGTTATGGTTCCACTCTCTTCATCTTCTGTACTTGTCTCTTCTATGCTTATATCAGCATATCCTTTACTGAGATATTTTTCTTCAATAAGTGATTTGTCTTTGCTTAACTGAGATTTAATAAAAAAAGCATCCTCTTTTGTTTCAATTGTTTTCTGTAATTCTTCGTTATTAAACACCTGGTTGTTTTCAAATATGATTTCTGTCACATAAGGGAGTTCTGAAACTGTAAATTTAAGAATAACATTTTCATCTGAAGTAGAAGATCTGTTAGCATAAGCATAAAAATAATTGAAAAAATTCAGATCATACATTTCATCCTGAATATCGGAAAAAACTTCTTCCGTTAAAGTTTCACCAGTATATGCTTCAATCAGCTGCTGAAGATCTTCAATTTCAACATTTTTCAGCCCTTCAAAGCGTATATCTTCAATTGTTTTTCCTTCCCACCAAGACTGATTTTCTTCTGCAGCAAAAACCGGATGTGAAAATAAAGAAATTAGTACAGTAATTAATAGCAGCAGTTTCTTTTGTCTCATATATACCCTCAAATAATTAAAAAGAATAATTCCATGATAAACCAATGGATGTGTTTGATAAGATACCAGTTATACTGGATAAGTCAGGAGTTGTCGAAATTGTAAAATCATATAATGGATTCTGCCAGTCGAAACTAAACTCAACATCCATTTTCAAAGCATCTGTCATAAATAACCCGTCGTTAATTGAATCATTAACATTGAATTGAAGCATTGTCTGCAAAAACATAGAATCTGATATATACTTTCCCAATAAAACGGTGGTATTGTCAAGATACTTACCTATTGGATTATCCGCAGTATATATAGGACTTTCTCCTGGAAAAACATCAACTAATACATTCTCTAGTATCTGTGTTCTAATAGAAAACACATCTAGATTTAAAGTGTTACGGATTTTATTTTCAAAATTATTAAATACATCTAACTGATCAATAATCCCTAACTGCTGAACAATATCAGAAGCAAGTGTGGCAATAGCCACCGCAGAAGATACTGAACCGGAAGATATATTACTTGAGGAAAGAATGTTTGTTCCCAGTATTTGGGCGATCTCATTTAATTCCATAACAGGCCGTGAAGTAATAATGGGAGAGAGTTTACTCAAATACTGATTATTAACTTTTAAAATAATATCAACTTTGTTAGCATTTCTGTCAAATTCTTTTAACTGAGCTTCTAAATTAACCACTGGGTCAAATTTGTTTTCGGATTCGAAAAAATCGATACTACCGCTGGTAATATAAAAATTTCGCTTAAAATAATATATTTCTCCACTTTTAATGTCCAAAGATCCAACAACTTCGTATGTATTTGTACTACTGTTAAATTTAATATCAAGGGTCTGTTGAGGCTGTGCACTTGCTTTTAAAATTGGAAGTTCTTTTGTGGGTAATATAAAAGAAACTGATTTCCCTGTTGTTAGCCGTAAATCGACAACAACATTTCGTTCTAAGTTATCTTCCAAGGGTATGGAACTTGCCTGTTTACTCGTTTGTGTAACTTCCATGTTGTCAGCTAGAATATTACCATTAACTACAATTTCCCTAGTATCAAGATTAAACTCTAAACCTAATTTACCGGATGCAGACCCTGCGTATGTAAGTTTCATCGTATCAAAAGTATACGAAGAGCGTATGTTTTTTTCTTTTGGAATAGAGAATTCCACTGAGAAAAGACTAGGAATCCATTTTTCAATTGACATTGAGAGTTCAGTCTGCACAGGAACATCTGAAATTATTGTGTTAAATCTGCTGAAGTCTATATTTTTTCCATGCACAGTAGCATACATATTCTGAGCCTGAGCTTCACTCTCAATAAATGAATTGTTCATTATAATTGAATCAGAAAACAACTCTCCATAAAAGTCCGGATCTTTTATGTTTCCAGAAATTGATAAGAAACCTTTTATAATTCCGCTTTTAAAAAAGAGTTCTTCGGGAACAAATGTATTTAAAAAATCTACGTCGAATTCAATATCTTCAAGAAATAGGTCTATACCTTCATCCTTCCAACTCCCAGATATTGTGGCCGCTAGAGGATTAATTTTATTCAAATCAAAGATAAGATTTTTGTTCTCTAAATCCACAATACCCGAGAAGCTATTTTTGTTAATTCCTTTTATTAATAATTTTTTTTCCCTGATACTAGCAATGAAATCATTATTTTCAGAAAGAGTAAAATCACCAATAACAATAGAGTCTGTTTTTACTGTAAAGCTGCTGTTATTAAAAATATTTGATAAATTCAGCAGTTCAATTGGAGATTCTATTCTGGAAAGAATGGTATTTGCAGTTAATCTGGTTTGTAAACTGTTTTCGATGAATTCAATTCCAAAATCCATTGAAGTATCTGCCTTTCCAGAAGAGAAATCATATGTCATATTAATTTTTTCAAATTGAAATCGATTTATGTACATATTAGAAGTATTTATTGTAAGACTATTATTATCAAATTTCCCTTTTAGATTTCCCTTGAACACCGTTTCATTGAGGAATAATTCTGGAATTTGGAAATCAAAACCGTAATTGAGATTATTACTTGAACCTAAAATATTGATATCCCCTGAAAATGTTCCTCTGCCTTCAACAATAGGTATTCTTTCAAATCTTCCGTTTTTAATAATCACTTGAGAATTTATAAAATTGTTCTCTTTTGTTAAGTTAAAAGCATATTTTTCATCATCTTTTTCAAGATCAAGATAAACACCATATATATCTTTGTCAATAAAAGAATAATTAACAGAACCATCACCTTCTATTAAAGAAATAGTATCTTCATAGGCTATATTCTTAATATCTATGTAGTTTGGAGTAATATGAGCTTTCAAAGATATTGACTCCACAGGATCATAATTTTGACCCAAAATGGGAACTTCTATTAATTTCAACTCCTCAATTTCCATATCCCATTCACTTAATGAGTTAAAAGTAAAATCAAGCTTTCCGGAACTCTCATAATTTGGTAATCCGAGTCCTAATTCTCGCAATGGGAATTTTGTTTTATCCCATTCTGTTTCAATGATACTCTTTTCACTTTCAGAAAATACCATTGAGAACTGTACATCAGCATTATCCTGGGTTTGAATTTTTTTATCATTAATATAAATAGTAAAAGGCACATGATATGTGTAGCCGTAAAGATCAAGATTACTCATAATATCAATAGTTTCTAAATGAGAAAAATCCAGGCTGCCTGTATATGTAAAAAAATCTGGTGATAACAGAGAAAATTTCACTTTTCTTCTCTCATCTTGGAAAGCTTGTACTGAAATATCCACTTTATCAGCCAGTGAATTTTCAGGCAGTTCAAGTTGTATGCTGCCATTAGGATTTAATGTTTCAAAAGCGAAATCTCCATTATAGGACAAGCTGTATTCTCGAAAATCTGCCTGCAGTTGAGAAAAAGTGATAGTATGCCTATCACCAGTAAATGAAGCCGTAATATTCTCAACTCCATCTTTAGAATTTTGAAAAGGATAGAATGGCAGTTTTAATAAAGCTTTATATGAAACATTAAACTTTTCACTTTTTTCATCGTTCAGAAAGAGATTAATACTTGTTTCAATTTTAAGATCATCTACTTTTTCTATAGAATTCAAAACTGGGAAAATTGACCGCAGTCCCTTTAAGTCAAAATTTTGCATTGAAAATAGATTATCAGACGAAAAATTAAGTGAAAAAATCTCAGTAGTAAAATTGAGATTTAATAGCAAACTAAAATTTTCATCAAGTATTGAAGATAAAATCCTATTCCCCTCCATTTTCACGTTAATAGGCAGTTGAACTATTGAAAAAACATTATCAAGAACTAAAGATGAAGATTCAGTCTCAATCGAATATGTATTATTTATATACTCAAAAGTTAGTAACTTATCTGTTTTTACAAACAATCCATCGACTTCATTTTTTCTTAGAGTATTTACAATATCTGCATCACGTTCAAGATTGTTAATATTTTGAAATATAGTGTAATCAAGAACATTAAGATGAGTATCCGTCTTTGCTGCTGTAAAGAGGAAATGTTCATTTTCCATATTATACGATAGATTAATGTCTTGAAAATTACTGCTAACTGTGAATTTTTCAAATGTGCTTGTAAATTTGAAAGTCTCAACAGTCCCATTGAGTATCAAGTCAGAAATAAGTTCAGTCTGGTTATCTACTTTCAAATTCTGTAAAATATTTTCTAAGTACTCCTGACCAACTGAGGAGATAATCTCTTCTGCCTCAAATTCAACTTGACCTAATGTTCTGGGTTTGAATAGTATATTAGCTATCTTATAATTCAGAGTTATGTCATCTATAAAAATCAATTCTTCATTGCTGCTGTCCTGCAGAATGCGAAAATTTTTTATTTTTAAAGAATTTAAAAATGAAGGGGAAATTGAATCGTATTCCAATTTAACTTCATAAGAACGTTCGATTTTTTCCAAAAATCGAATTTGATATTCATTTAGCTTGATTTTTATTAAATTTTGAAGCGGAATACTTATTATTATACTAGTAAAAACTAGTGTGAGAATTATAATAACAAGATGCAAACTGCTTTTATTCATTTTCATGTATACATAATTTACTTAGAAAAATAATATTTTTCAATGAGGAGTTTTTGTGAGCTTAAAAGGATTTATCGTCTTTGAAGGTATTGATGCTGCTGGAACAACTACACAGAGTAAGCTGCTTTTCGATTTTTTAATAAGTAAAGGAATTCGGACAAAACTCACTTGTGAACCCACGTCTTCACCAATTGGGAAAATAATCCGTTCAAGTCTTAAGAATGATTCTGAGCTGGACAAGGGTACACTTCCATATTTATTTGCAGCAGATAGATATAACCATGTTTTCAATAAAGAAGATGGCATAGAGTCTTTTCTTCATAAAACTGATTCATTTCTTATTTCTGACCGGTATCTCTTTTCTTCCTTAGCATATCAGTCAATTGATTTCAATTTTGAATATGTTTTGAAACTTAATTCATACTTTCCTTTACCAGAGCTGACGTTTTTTATAGACCTTCCTGTGGAAGTATCAATTCAAAGGATTAAAAACCGTACTGCAGAACCTGATTCATTTGAAAATATTGATTTTCAGAAAAAGGTAAGAGATCAATATGAAACATGTTTTTCGTACTTTTCCGGAAAAACAAAAATTGTGACCTTGGATGGAACTTTGCCCAAAATGGAAATTCATTCTCGTATTTGTGAACATACAGCATTATTGCTGGATAAAAAAAATAGACATTAATCCAAGGTTACAAAACAATTATATAGGAAATTATAATATCAACATGGCATCTCCATAAGAAAAAAACCTATAATTTGCTGCTACTGCTTCTTTGTAAGCAGTAAAAATAAGATCTTTTCCGGCAAATGCCGATACCAGAATAAGAAGCGTTGATTCGGGTGTATGAAAATTAGTCAACATACAGTCAACTATCTTAAAAGAGTATCCGGGTTTAATAAATAAGTTTGTAGAATTGAAGCCTGGAACTACAGTAGAATGATCATCAGCAGCGGCTTCCAGTGTCCTTACACTTGTAGTTCCTACTGCTAATATTTTTTTTCCGTCAGCTTTTGCTTGATTTATTTTAGCAGCAGCTTCCTGACTTATGTGATATTTTTCTGTATGCATAGTATGTAGAGAAATATCCTCAGTTCTAATTGGAAGGAAGGTACCTAAGCCAACATGAAGTGTTATATCTACTATATCTACTGAATTCTTTTTTAACTCTTCCTCAATTTTTTGAGTAAAATGTAATCCCGCAGTTGGAGCTGCAACAGAACCGATACTTTTGGCATAGATTGTCTGATATCTGTCTTCATCATTTTTTATATCTTCCCGTCTAATATACGGAGGAAGCGGGATATGACCATACTTTTGAAAATATATTTCATCAATCGGTTTTGAAAGTTTTATTCTTTTTATTTTAGCTGTTTCTGTTTCTTCTGTATCAACAATTTCACAGGATAATTCCCCCGGCAATTCAAATCGGTCTCCAATCTTTTGTTTCTTAGATTTGGATGCCATGACAAGCCAAATATCTTCAGTTTTCTGTTCTAAAAACAGAAATTCAATTTGGGCCCCTGTTGATTTTTCGGCAAATACTCTTGCTTTTCGAACCATAGTATTATTACGGACTATGAGTGTATCAGAATCGATGTATTCAGCTAAATTCTGAGTCATAGAATGCAGTATCTTTTTATTGGTTCTATTCAATACAAGCATCCTGCTGATATCTCTCCTGTCCGCTGGATGCTGTGCAATTAGTTCCTCCGGAAGATCAAAATAAAAATCCCTGGTTTTCATCGTTCCCCTTTCTTATCTCATTATTTACTGATTCTATAAGCTCATACGCTTTTCTGGTCGCAACTCTTCCCCTCGGAGTTCTTTTAAGAAAACCCTGCTGAATCATATATGGTTCATAAAAATCTTCCAGAGATTCTATAGCCTCACCAACCGATATTGCAAGAGTTTCAGCTCCAACAGGACCGCCTTCAAAAAGACTTATGATTGATTGAAGAATTTTTCTATCCTGTTCTTCCAATCCAAATCTATCAATACCTAGTTTCTCAAGTCCATAATGCACTATGTCAGTATGAATTCTTCCATCACTCTTTATTTGAGCATAATCTCGTAAACGCCGTAATAGTCTATTAGCTACTCTTGGAGTACCCCTGGAACATTTAGATAAAATTTCGATAGCATCTTCATCAATTTCTGTTTTTAAAATTTTTGAAGAACGCTTCAAAACATAGGTTAATTCTTCAGGGTTATAATATCCAATACGAAAATTTATACCGAATCGTGTATACAGGGGTGCAGTTACCTGCCCCGCTTTTGTTGTTGCACCAATAAGAGTAAATCGAGGTAAAGGAATTCTTACTGTTCTGGCTGAAGGCCCTTGTCCGATTATCCAATCCAATTCGAAATCTTCTATGGCAATATATAGCATCTCTTCAAGCGCTGGTTTCAGTCTGTGAATTTCATCAATAAAAAACACACTGCCATCCTGCAGAGTTGTCAGAATCCCCGCTAAATCTTTTGGTTTGTCGAGGGCAGGAGCAGATGTGGCCTTAAAATCAGGGTCATCCTCCATTTCGTTGGCTATTATTGATGCAAGAGTTGTTTTTCCCAGACCTGGGGGGCCGGATATAAATACATGATCCAGGGTTTCTTTTCTCTGTTTTGCAGCTTGAATAAAGATATTGAGATTATCTTTTATTTCACTCTGTCCCTGGAAATCTTTTAATAATTTTGGTCGTAAAAAAACCTCATTTTCATCAAATTCAGTTTTTTCATTGGAAACCATAGAACTTTCCGACATATGTTATTATCCAATATTTTTTATTAACTCAGTATAATTATTGCTTTCTTTAAAATAAAAGCATCCCTTTCAGAAGAATCTATTTCTTCAATAGTAAATGTTTCAATTACCTGCTCTATTGCTTTGCTAACAGATTTCTTTTCATATCCCATATTGATAAGTGCTAATTCAATATCCTTATATGAAGCATTCTGTTCTTTATTTTCATCTAAGATAACAAGTTTATCTTTAAGAGCAAGAATAATCTTTTGAGCACTCTTTTTTCCCAGACCTGGTATTTTTGTCAATGCTTGAACATCGCCTTTCTCCAATGCTTCAATGAGTTTCTCTGGAGTAATACCAGAGAGTATTTTTATTGCTTGTTTCGGTCCAATACCGGAAATAGAAATAAGATCATTGAATATATTGCGTTCATTCATTTTAGAAAAACCAATCAAAAACATTTGGTCTTCCTTATGATGCAGATGGCTGTAAACTGTACATCTTTCACCTATTTCCGGTAAAGTAGACAGGGTTGTCATTGAAGCGAGAAACATAAATTCTATATCCCCGGTACGCAAATTAAAGGAGTCTACTCCTTTGTAGGTGAGAATTCCGGCCATAGAATTAATCATATTGGGATTCCCCTATTACCTTGATCTGTGTGAATATAACAGATTGCCGCAGCCAAGGCGTCAGAAGCGTGATTGGAAATTATTTCAGACTGCTGTCCTAAAAGAAAATGAACCAT